>JAKIZN010000324.1 GCA_022708005.1 Bacteroidota bacterium
GGGTGGGCAAAAAGGCTCGGGGCGGCATAATTTCGAGCAGGCGATAGATACGGCTAAAATTGTAATGGGCAGGCGAAACCGCGAGCTAACCGAATATGAAATTGAGTTGATGCGTTTGGAGCTAGACGCAAGCAGCCAATAGCGTAGCTGTGGGCGCAAGGTAAGTTTTGTGTTGAAGGGATAGCAAAGAACCCGAAGGGTTCAAATGTTTGTAGTAATGAATAATCAGCGATTTATACGACTCCGTAGGAGTCGCATTGAGTTAGCATTATACGACTCCGTAGGAGTCGCATTGAGTTAGCATTATACGACTCCGTAGGAGTCGCATAAGGTTATGCAATCCTATTTTCTACAAACATAAAATCCCTTTGGGATTAAGATAATACAAACTGTAGAGACGCAACATTTTGCGTCTCTACAAAAATACAATATCACAAATAAAATACCTTATGAGACAGCTCCATATAGAAAAACACTATTCCAATTTATTCCAAATACGTATAGCCGTATAGCCCTGAGCGATAATTTGAAAGGAACTCCCTGCCTTCCTCAGTGGTTATTTTGCCAGATTTGACCGCTCCAGTAACCCAAGTTTCAACGGTTCGGACTAATTTTTTTGCATTATATTGGACATAATCAAGCACTTCGGCGACTGTTTCGCCATCAATTATTTGCTTAATATTATAGCCATCTTCATCGACTACAACATGGACGGCATTAGTATCGCCAAATAAATTATGCAAATCGCCCAATATCTCTTGATATGCGCCAACGAGAAATACGCCGATATAGTAAGGCTGATTTGCACTAAATTCATGCACATTCATAAAATATGAATAGTTATCGGTAGAAATAAATCTATCGATTTTCCCGTCGGAATCGCAAGTGATGTCCTGTATAGTAGCCATTCTATCGGGCTTTTCTTGAAGTCTGTGTATTGGCATAATAGGAAATACTTGGTCTATAGCCCAAGAGTCTGGCAGCGATTGGAAAAGCGAAAAATTGCAAAAATACTTGTCCGCTAACATCTTTGATAGCAAGCGGATTTCTTCGGGTGGATGTTTCATTTCGGCGCTCATTCGCTGGCATTCTTTTGCAATAGACCAAAACAGCCGTTCGATCATCGCGCGAGTTCGCAAATCAATTAACCCTAAACTGAATAAATCTAATGATTCTTCCCTAATTTGCTGCGCATCGTGCCAGCCTTCTAACATTTTTACCGTATTGATTTTATCCCAAACCAAGTATAGTTCCTTTACTAATTCGTGGGCATCTTCGCCGATTTCCATAGTCTCGTCGTCCCAATTCGGCAACGAAGCAGTTTCGAGCACGTCGAATATTAAAACAGAGTGGTGGGCAGTGAGCGAACGTCCAGACTCTATTATGATGTTTGGGTGCTGAAGGCTGTTTTTTTCGCATACGTCGACAAGTGCGGAAATAGCATCGTTTACGTATTCTTGTATTGTATAATTAATACTTGAGCCAGATGTAGAAGAGCGGGTGCCATCGTAATCCACCCCGAGCCCGCCGCCTATATCGACAAAATCAATGGCGCAGCCGAGCAGTTGCAATTCTACATAAAATTGCGATGCTTCTTTAAGTGCTGTTTTGATTTTTCTTATCTTTGTAATTTGGCTACCCAAGTGGAAATGAATCAACTTGATTTGGTCTTTTAACTTATGCTTGTCTAACAGCTCGACTGCTTCGAGCAATTCCGAAGAAGTAAGCCCGAACTTGCTTCTATCGCCGCCGGAATCTTCCCATTTGCCGCTGCCGCTGCTCGATAGCTTAATTCTAATGCCAATATTCGGCTTGATTTTTAGGCGTTTAGATATGCTGATAATCAATCGCAGTTCGTTTAGCTTTTCGACTACTATGTATATCTTTTTGCCCATTTTTTGCGCAAGCAAAGCTAATTCTATAAAGTCTTCATCTTTATAGCCATTGCAGATGATTAGCGAATTTTCATCATCGGTATTTATAGCTAATACGGCGTGCAGCTCTGGCTTGGAGCCTGCTTCGAGTCCTATATTAAATTTCTTACCGTAAGAAATTATTTCTTCGACCACTGGTCGCATTTGATTGACTTTAATCGGATAGATAATAAAAGAATTGCCATTATATTGATATTCGTCAGAAGCTACTTTAAAGCAATTTGCAATAGTTTCGATACGATTATCTAATATATCTGGAAATCGTAGCAAAATAGGAGTAGAAACGTCTCGCAATTGCAGTTCGTCGATAAGCTCTTTTAAATCAACTTCTGCTCCATTTTTCTTGGGCTTAGCGACTGCA
>JAKIZN010000325.1 GCA_022708005.1 Bacteroidota bacterium
GGAGTTAGCGAGTGGGCAGTGTTTGGGGTGCCGTCTGCATTTATCGCATGGTCGGCGTTGCCGTGGTCTGCCAAAATTAGAATTTGATAGCCATTCTGCTTAGCTGTTTCCACTACTTCCGAAAGGCACTTATCAACCGCATTGACAGCCTTGAGTATGGCTTCATATACTCCCGTATGCCCTACCATATCGCCATTTGCGAAATTTAATACAATGAAATCGAATTTTTGCTCGTTAAGTGCTGCCACCAAGGCATCTTTTACTTCAAAGGCGCTCATCTCTGGCTTTAAATCGTATGTGGCTACATGCGGCGAATGAATTAAAATCCGTTCTTCGCCTTCGAACACATCTTCTCTGCCGCCAGAGAAAAAGAACGTAACATGTGCATATTTCTCTGTTTCTGCAATGCGTAGCTGTTTCTTGCCAGCTTTTGATATTACCTCGCCAAGTGTATTATTCACATTTTGCTTTTCATATACAACTTCAACGTTGTGATAAGTGTCGTCGTATCTCGTCATCGTCAAGAATTTGAGTTTCATCGTCTTCATATCAAATTCTGGAAAATCCTGCTGTGTAAGCACTATTGTCATTTCTCGCAGCCTATCGGTGCGAAAATTGAATAAAATGACAACATCGCCATCTTCGATGATGCCTAATGGCGTATTATTACTATCGGTTACAACTATTGGCTTGATAAACTCATCGGTAATGCCTTCATCGTAAGATTGCTTAACTGCGTCAAGTATATTTTGGGTAGGCTTGCCTATGCCTTTTGTAACCATATCATAAGCTAATTTTATTCTTTCCCAACGCTTATCTCTATCCATTGCATAATATCTGCCACAAAGACTTGCAACCACTCCATTTGATGATTTCAGATGCTCCAATAGCTGCGTAATAAATCCAAGCCCACTATATGGGTCAGTATCGCGACCGTCAGTGATAGCATGAATAAATACTTTATCTAACGAATAACTCTTGGTCATATCGCATAGTTTATACAAATGCTTGTCGTAAGAATGCACGCCTCCATCGGAGACAAGCCCCATAAAATGCACCGCTTTTCCGTTGTCTTTTGCGTATTGAAAAGCGTTTAGCAAAGTTGTGTTTTTATCGATTAGCCCTTCTTCAATTTCTTTATTAATTCTGACTAAATCTTGAAAAATCACTCTGCCAGCACCAATATTCAGATGACCGACCTCCGAGTTACCCATTTGTCCATCTGGAAGCCCGACGTTTTCGCAGCATGTAAGTAGCTCTGAATGTGGATATTTTTTTATTAAGCTATCCCAATAAGGTGTATCTGCGTTATAAATACCGTCCGCTTTGCTTTTATCGCCTATTCCCCAGCCGTCTAAAATTGCTAATAATACTTTTTTGCTCATAGATAGAAAATTATAATGAATTACACAAACTACGTAGATATAACGTATTACTGCTTTTATAATTATTTTACGATAATAAATTTTCTGCTGCTCGCTAATATTTTTTTGAGTAAAAATACATACCTATAATAGATATTAGACTTAGCACAAGAAATGGCAGCCAAATCAAATTTGGATTATGTTGCTCCCAGAGCTGTGCCGTAAGCTGCTTAGCATCCAAACCCGTAAGCTGCATAGCTTTTGAGAATGATTGAGATAGCGGCACATTTTCGATTCCATTTTTAACGAGTAAAATTTGTGCAAAGTGGGCTTTTTCGGCAAAGTGCTTGTAGAGCCAACCTCCGATAAGTCCGCCGCCCGCAAAGCCAATTGCCCAAGAAATATTCATCACTCCGAGATATAGCGATTTGCTTTGCATCGGTGCGACATTTGCCATATATTCTGGATATTTAGGATTAATTATCACTTCGCCAAGCGTATAGCAAACTATCCCTAAGACTAATAAAATACCACTTTGCGAAAACCCAGCTATAAAAAGACCTATTCCACCCAATGCTATGCCTACAGAAATCACTTTGCTAATTTTAATTTTATCGGTAATTTTTGCCATAAATAGCACTAACAATATGATTAGCCCAGAATTTAGATTATACAGCCACTCGTAGGCTACCATCACTCCGCGATTTGTTTCGCTAAGCATAAAATTGGGCAAATATCGAGCAATCGCAGAAGTATCAGACCAATCGAAAATAAAGTTTGGCAGCGTTTCGTAAAATTGCATATAAGTCATTGTAAAACCAGTCATTATCAATATCAGCATGCCTATTCTAACGGTGAATATCGTTTTCGCCAGCAATTTCAATATGTTTTCTGT
>JAKIZN010000326.1 GCA_022708005.1 Bacteroidota bacterium
CTCTATCGACGACCAGCAAATAGAAAAACTCAATAAAATAGTGCATCCGCCGACGATAGATTTAATGATAGCTGAAATTGAAAATGCCGTAAAATCTGGCAAAAAATATATATTTGTCGAAAGTGCCTTGATTTATGAAGCATCGCTCGACGAAGGCTTTGACTATATAATATGCGTTGCCTGCGAGCGAGATACTCAAATTAAAAGAGCAATGAAACGAAACAACATTGATAAAAAATCAGTTGAAGACCGCTTGGATAAACAAATTAGCTTGAAAGCAAAGGCAGATTTAGCCGATTTTGTAATAAATAATGACGATACTTTAGAATCGCTAAAAGCTACAACTGAGTTTATACTTTCTATTGTTTCGATGCTCGAGCCAAAGGAAAAGTAGGACTATTCCTATTGTATTTAGAATTAGATTGACTACATTCTATAATAAATAATAGCTAATGTTGTCTTTAAATAGTTAGCAGAGTGGCTGATAACAAAATAATTTTGCATCTATTGGTGAAAAAATGAATAGAAAGAAATATTTGCTGTTGTTATTATTGGCGATGTTATTATCTTGTGCATCGGAAAATGATTTGTTGGTAAACCCGCCACCGAGATTTGAAACTGTGAAAGTAAGGTTTTATAACCTTTCGCAAGATTTTGAGCCACGAACGCTTATTCTGGAAGGGAACACAGAGATAAGAGATATTCCTTACGAAAAAGTCTCTGCATACACTCAGCCCCCAGCCGATTCAGTCTTTCTCGAAATTAGGAAAGGCGAGGCAAACGAATATAGGTCAAGCGCAAGATTTAGATTCGGCAGAAATATTTCATATACATTCGTTGGCTTGCCCACGCCCTACGGCAGCCGCACTACTAAAGCATTGGATACGGTTATTGTTTTTTCTACATCGGTATCAATTTCGCAAAATCCGAACGAATCTTATATAAAAATGTTTAATGCAAATCCAGATTCAACGGTATCTTACTCGATGATATTGGGTTGTCCAAATGGCTTGGTGTTAGCGGGTTCGCTCTTTTATCGCAAAGTTTCGCCAGTATCGATTGTGCGTTCAGGAGAAATTCCAATATCGATTGTGAAGCGTAGCGGCAATAGCGATTCGCTGCTTGGGCTATTTTCATTCAACTTTGCTCCACGCGGGCAATATACCATAATCGTCAAAGGCAAAGGCACCTCCGAAGAAGTAGTGCTACTTGACGAGCTGAACGGCAGCACCGAAGCTATTTCTGCGCCTAATCCAATTAATTCACGAGAGGCACATATCAAGGTTATCAATTTTTCGAGCGAGCCAATACAAATAAATAAAATGCCGGGCGAGATAATAAGCGATGGGCTTATTCCCAATTTCATAGATAATTACAGCAAAGTATCGGCTTGCGGTTCGGTTGATAAAGACACTATCGGCGTGTTTGCTGGCGGGACGCTTAGGGCTCAAACCGATATGTCGATTGAAGTATTAGAAAAATATACTATAGCTGTGTTTGATTCTGCTCAGCGCAAAGCGAGCAGAGTAGTTAAAGCAGAGCCAATATTTTTAGGCGAGCAATTAGGAAATAGAGCGGTAATTAGAGTGATTAACGGCGATTATTTGTTGCCGGGCATTACAGTATCGGCTGGAGCGAGAGAAATATCCGATGCACGCGGCGAAGATCTGCAAAGAGGATTCCGCTCTGGCGATGCACTTGCATCGCGGCTATCTTTTGGAGAAATATCTGGATATACGCTAATGGAACCGGGGCTGTTACCCATTGCGGTATTCACATCTACCGAGCCTGCTAAGCTTGTTACATCAACGCGAGTACCTATAGAGGCAGGGAAAAAGTATTTGCTAATCATCTATACTAATCAAGGCAAGCAAAGCGTAACCATAGTAGAAGACGAAACGCAAAATATGCCCATATCGGCATTGCCCGAAGGAGTATTTGTTCAAGCTATTCACGCAACCCCGGGCAAAGATTTTATATCGCTTAACTTCCCCGGACTATTTAACAATGCCAAATTGAACTATGCTGGCTCGCTGGCAACAATAGTCGAAGCAGGCGAAACAACCGTTGAATTAAATGGAGTGCAGCACACCATCAAAGCCACTCCAAAAGATAGAGTAATGATTATTTCGGCTGGCACAAAAAATGAGCCAGACGTATTCGACCTGACGTCGCCACCAATTTATGCCGAGCCGAATTACTACATTCGCAGGTATATCAACGCATCGAAGGAAATACCGAACATTGACGTAAAAAT
>JAKIZN010000327.1 GCA_022708005.1 Bacteroidota bacterium
TACTACTGGGTCGACGATATAAGAAGGTATGTCGCGACCGCTGTCGCGGGCAATTTCTCTCGCCAATATACCGCCAATATTGGAGGCATGCTCGCCCTGTATGCCATTCTTCAAATCCTCAACCATAGCATCATTAACCCGATAAACACCGCCCGGTATAGGCTTCAAAAGCCCTCCACGCCCGACGCAAGCATCAAGCGAATCAAGCGGCACACCACTATTTTTCAAAAAATCAACGATTATTTTTTTGCGAAAATCATATTGGTCAATAATAGAAGCATAAGGCGACAACTCTTCTGCGCTATGCTTTAGATTTTGCACAAAAACTGGAGTTAAATCCTCATAAACAGCAATTTTTGTTGAGGTCGAGCCCGGATTGATAGCTAAAATTCTCATGAATTACCTCTAATTTGATGCTGCGGCAGCAAGCGCTATGGACATCAGCTTGCTTCTATCGGAATCGGCTCTCGAAGTGAGAACTATCGGACAAGCTGCACCTAAAATTATTGCTGCAACAGTTGCATTTGCGAAATAAGTTAAAGTTTTATATAGTACGTTAGCAACCTCTATATTAGGTGCGAAAAGTAAATCTACGTCGCCTGAAACGGCACTTTCTATTCCTTTATGTTCGGCTGCTTCTTTTGAAACCGCATTATCAAAGGCAAGCGGACCGTCTATGATGCAATTTTTAAGTTGCTTGCGGCGGTTCATTTGCGACAGCATCGCTGCATGCACAGTCGATTCCATTTTCGGATTAACTGTTTCGACCGCACCGAGCAGCGCTATTTTGGGATTGCTTATACCAAGTTTATGAAATAAATCGATTGAATTTTTAATAATTACAACTTTTTCGTCAAAAGTGGGAGCGATATTTTGAGCCGCGTCAGTTAGAGCAATAACTTTATGATATGCTACAGGATCGAAAAAGCCTATATGGCTCAGCAATTCGCCTTTTCGCAGCCCATTTTCCTTATTTAAAATCGCCCTAAGGAAGTCTGCCGTAGGAACTAATCCTTTCATTAAAATTTGAGCATCATTGCTGCGAACAAGCGAAACCGCTTTGCGAGCTGCATTTGCGGGATCATTTTCTTCGACTATTTCAAATTTAGAAATATCAATAGCAAATTCAGACGCTATCTTATTGATTTTCTCCTTATTGCCCACCAATATTGCTTTGGCTATACCTTCTTTTTCGGCTACTGCAACAGCTTGCAAAACAGGTTCATCTTCGGCTGCTGCAACGGCAATTGTCCTTTTAGGACCATTCTTTGCCATTTCTAAAAAGACATCTAAGCTCTTGATTCCCATACAACTTACCCATTTATTTGCAAAATTATAAAATTCAACTTATAAAGATTTACAATATACACTATAAGCATTATATTTAAAAGAAGAATTTGCAAATTATACTAAAAATATCGCAATATTTATTATAAATTTTCTCAATAAGCTTTGCTTTCAATAAACTATTAGTTACTGTGTCTTAATTATTTGTAGCAATACGCTGCAAAATATTTAAAATTTAACGAGGGACTTATATGGATAAATTTATGACTATGGCTTATGAGCAGGCTTTGAAAAGCTATAATGAGGGCGGGCTGCCAATTGGCTCTGTGCTGGTAAAAAATGGAGAATTGGTTGCTGTAGGGCATAATATGCGGGTGCAAAGCAACGATCCGCTTGCTCATGCCGAAATGACTTGCTTGAAAAATGCGGGCAGGATAAAATCATACAAAGGCTGCACGATATATTCTACTTTAATGCCGTGCTATATGTGCAGCGGGACTATTGTGCAATTTGGTATAAAAGAGGTAATTGTCGGCGAGGACGAAAATTTCAAGGGCGGCAAAGAGTTTATGGAGGCTCACGGAGTAAAAGTAACCAATGTTAACGACGAGCGTTGCATAGCTTTGATGGCAAAATTTATAGCCGAGAAACCAGAACTGTGGAATGAGGATATTGGAGAGTTAGATTAATTTCTCTTGCTACATGCGATATATTTCAATCGATTAATACCAAACTAGTTTCGGTTGGCGAAAGTTGCAATAAATAAAATTTTATTCAAATTAAAAAAAAGTTTTGTAAATAAAAAAAAAAGCTGTAAATTTGTATTCGCTTTTGGAGCGATAAGCCACTTTAGCTCAGCTGGTAGAGCAGCTGATTTGTAATCAGCAGGTCGGGGGTTCGAGTCCGTCAAGTGGCTCCAAAGAAAAGCCTTGAAATTGTAGAGTTTCAAGGCTTTTCTTGTTT
>JAKIZN010000328.1 GCA_022708005.1 Bacteroidota bacterium
GAAAAATGATATATGTCTCTAATTGAAAGTTTGATAGAAACACAAGAGTTTGCCACACTTCCGCCTGTGGCTGCAAAAGTATTGGCGTTGCTCGAGAATGACAATATCGATATTCGAGATATTTCTAAGGTTATCGAAGCAGATGCTTCTTTGACTTTAAAGCTTCTCCGAGTAGCCAATTCTCCGCTCTATGCAACAAGAACTGTTATCAATTCTATTCACCAAGCCATAATTACGTTGGGATTAAATAGGCTGACCAATATCGTGCTTGGAGTGTCAATATTTTCCAAATTCTTAATGAGTTCGCAAAAAATGGCTGCAGAACTGATGGAAAGGTTCTGGTGGCACGCCTCTTGCACTGGGATGGTTTCAAAATCGTTATCTGTAAAGACAAATAGATTTTACAAGGAAAATGAATTTGTTGGCGGGCTTTTGCATGACATCGGCAAACTTGCTATGCTGCAATATAGCGCTCGCAAATATTATCAAGTGGTCGATATGGTTAATGCAGGCGCGACGGATATTGAAGCGGAGTATGAAATATTTGGCGTCGCACATCCCCAAGTAGGCGAAGAAATTGCTAAATTGTGGAAATTACCAAGCGAGCTAACCACCATCATCGCCCACCATACCAATCCCGCAGAAGCACCAAATTTCAAAGAGCTTGTCGCAGCTGTGCGAGTTGCCGACCTGCTATGCGAAGTATGGGGAGCTGGATTTTACGAAGGAGTGCGAACTTTAAGATTAGACACACACCCTGCTTGGCTAACGCTTGTCGATAACATCGTAGAATTGCAAGATTTAGACGTAGAAGTTTTTACCTTCGAGTTAGAGCAAGAGTTTAAAAAGTCTTCTGAATTTCTAAATATTATTTCAAAAGAAGCATCATAATTAAGTCGCTTTTGGGTGCGCCATAGAATAAGATTGCTTCAATCTTTCGATTGATAGGTGCGTATATACTTGCGTTGAAGATAACGAAGAATGCCCCAGCATTTCGCTTACAGATTTGATATCCGCTCCATTGTCAAGCAGATGAGTTGCAAATGTATGCCTAAGAGAGTGCGGGCTTTTTTGCTTTACGTCCGACACTGCACCAATATTTTTCTTTACCATTCTATAAGCAACCGACGGGTTGAGCCGCTTGCCCGATTGCGATATGAAAAGCAGCGGTGAGCCATCGTTGCCGCTTGCTCGTTCCTGCAAGTATTGCTTGATTGCAGCGATAGCCTTGCTTCCAAGCGGGACTATCCGCTCTTTGCGACCTTTTCCAAATACTTTTACTTGCCTATTAGCTAAATCTACATCGCTTATTTTTAGGTTTATCATTTCGCTAAGCCTCAGCCCAGTTCCATACAGCAGCTCTAGCATACATCTGTCCCTGCTCGCATTTTGCTCTGATGCTCCTACGTATGAAAATAAACTATTCGCTTCCGCTTTTGTCAAAAATGATGGTAGCATCTTATCTTTTTTAGGAATGGCTACGAAATTAGCTGGATTATTATCAATTAGTTTCTTGCGTCGACAAAATTTGAAAAACGATTTGAGTGCGGAAACTTTCAATCGGATACTATTTTTGCCAAGTCCATTATCGTGCAGCCAGCCCAAAAATGGCTTAATATCATCGCTTTGCACAAGGTTAATATCTGGCTCTGTCTCGTAAAATTCTACAAAATAAGTGTAGAAATCGTCCAAAGCTCGCGAATATCCAATAATAGTATGTTCAGAAAAAAACTTTTCCGTTCTGCAATATGCTACAAATTTATCTTTTAGCTCAGCAAAGCACATATACCACCTATCAATATTAGCAATAACAAGTGCAAAAACCGAGCCAGTTTTAGTCCGAAGCTGTCGTATAAAATTAATTATAAATAATAAATCTAAATAATTCAATAGGGATTCTGACTGACTGCGTATCCGTAAGTAAATATTTGACTTTAAGATGTCCTACACCTTCGAGGTGTAGGACATCTGGAGAACAGCGAGTAAACAATGGGGAAGCTTCTAAGGCATTATTTGGAATAAAAGAGCAACTAATCCAAGAACACTTCTATATTTAGTCGGTAAAGTAATACTAATTAAAATCAAACTTGCATTTAATCGTTAAATGTATTAAATTTGAACAGCAAGTTTAGTTAAGGTATTCAAAACTAATTTAATGGGGTATGATGGAATAAAAGATACGGTTTTGTTTTTATTTACCGAATAAAAAATGGCTAAGAGTGCATATTTAGAGGCGGCTGT
>JAKIZN010000329.1 GCA_022708005.1 Bacteroidota bacterium
TATTTGGTGGACTACCGAAGCGCTGCCGCTATCAATCACTTCGCTTGTTCCTTTTGTGTTAATACCGCTATTCGGCATTATGAAAAGCGATGACGTCGCTGCGGAGTATTTTAATAGCACAATTATGATTTATTTGGGCGGCTTTTTGATAGCCCTTGCAATGGAAAAATGGAATTTACACAAAAGAATTTCTATTTTTCTTATAAAAATAATCGGCACAAATCCATCGAGAATTTTATTGGGATTTATGCTGGCATCGATGTTTTTATCGATGTTTATTTCAAATACGGCAACGGCGGTAATGCTCTTTCCTATTGGACTTGCGTTTATATTGCAAGTTGAAGATATGTTCCCAAAAGAGCAAACTTCTAATTTTTCCACAGCATTAATGCTTGGAATAGCTTATGCCGCATCGATAGGCGGGGTTGCCACGCTTATAGGCACTCCACCAAATTTAATATTTCAGCGGGTGTATCAGATGAATTTCCCAGACGCTCCAGCTATATCGTTCACTACTTGGGCAGCGTTTGCATTTCCTTATGCTCTCATATTTATTTTTGTCGCTTACCTTGTATTATGTAAATTTTTATATCGCCCATCAAAAGATTTACTGATTAAAAAAGATTTTATCAACGAGGAATATGCAAAGCTCGGCAAGCTTACTTATGAAGAAAAATGGGTGCTCGCACTGTTTGTCGTTATTTCAATTTTATGGCTATCGCGAGCCGATATAGATTTAGGATTTATAACTATTCCCGGGTGGTCGTCGCTGCTGCCTTCCAAAAAATTTATAGACGACGGCACTGTTGCTATTGCCATATGCATACTTTTATTTGTCATTCCAAACAAAGCAAGAAGTGCAAAATTGCTCGACGAAAGCATTATAAAAAAGATACCCTGGAACGTCGTATTATTATTCGGCGGCGGATTTGCGTTAGCCAAAGGGTTCGCATCGTCGGGATTAGCAGATTATATCGGCACTCAATTTGCACTTATAAGCAAGGCGAGCCCTGTTGTTATGACCGCTTCAATCAGCTTTTTTATGACATTTGTTACTGAAGTTACTTCCAACACTGCGACAAGCAATATAATGATGCCAATATTAGCATCTATCGCAAAAGCTAATTCGATAAATCCGCTGTTGCTTATGATACCTGCAATTATATCTGTTTCGATGGCATTTATGCTGCCTGTGGCAACTCCGCCCAACGCAATTGTATATGGCTCTGGCAGAATCAGAATTATCGATATGGTAAAAGCTGGGATAATCTTAAATCTGCTTGGAATAATAGTTGTTACAGCTTTATTCTATACGCTTGGGGTTGTCGTCTATGGACTGTAAAAATTTAATATAAATAATGCACTATAAACTTTGGCTGAATGCCTATCCGTAAGGAAAAGTTAGGTTTTAAGATGTCCTACACCTCGAAGGTGTAGGACATCTGGGGAATAGCGGATAGGCAAGGAGGCACCCCCTTGCTTTTTTTGCCTTAATCCCGAAGGGATTTGATGTTTGTAGAAAATAAAATTCTATACCTAATGCGACTCCTACGGAGTCGTATAAATCGCCGTTTCTTCATTGCTACAAACATTTGACCCTTTCAGGGTCGTTGCTTTTAGGTTTTAAGATGTCCTACACCTCGAAGGTGTAGGACATCTGGAAAACACGGACGCTCTCACCTGTCACCTTATGAGACAGCCCACCATCTATTTTTAAAAGCTACCCCTGCGGATAAGCCTTAATATCTATACGTTAGCCCTAATGAAATACTGAGTGGCGTTTGCTTTAAAACATATTTTGAAAAAGTATTCAAAACTTCTTCCGTACCATAAGCAGTGCGTTGCTCGGAAACATCTGTCCATCGCATAAGTCCATCTATTCTAATGCTTTGACCTAAATATAGGCTGCCTCCAATAGCTACGTAAGATTTGTTAGCGTTTGGAATATCAAGATGATACGGAGAAGTAGTATTTGCATAGCTTGCACGAGCAACAAGTGGCAAAGTTGGTATTTTATATTCCGCGCCGAAGCCCCAAGTAGTTTGCCCGACAAGATTTCGCAAAGCTATACGATTCAAATAATCTAACTTTTCCTGCACTTCTGCTGTTGCATCGCTGAACTCAATTTGGGTAACATCTGTATATTCAACTCCCGCGCTAAACGTTAGCCCTTGCAAATGGAACGAAAGCCCTGCGCTATACACAAATGGCGTGGTAACGTTATAAGAATTTTTGCTCG
>JAKIZN010000330.1 GCA_022708005.1 Bacteroidota bacterium
TGTGGAGCAAGTATCTGTCAAACAAAAAAGCATATATGGCAATGGGCAAAAGAAAATTATTTTGGTAGATTGCGGAACAAAGAATAATATTATACGATGTTTTTTGAAGCGGGATACTACTATAGTAAGAGTACCGTATAATTATGATTATACAAATGAAGAATACGATGGGCTTTTCATTTCTAATGGACCCGGCGACCCCAAAATGAATACTCAAACTATTGAACTTCTAAAAAAAGCTATAGATGGGGGCAAGCCAATAATGGGAATTTGCCTTGGCAGCCAGTTGTTGGCTTTAGCCGCGGGTGCGGATACATACAAGATGTCGTATGGTCATAGAGGGCACAATCAATCTGTGCTTTTAAAAGGAACTAATAGGTGCTTTATTACTTCGCAAAATCATGGATTTGCGGTAGATACTTCAACTCTCCCAAGTGATTGGGAGGTTTTTTTTGAAAATGCTAATGATGGCACTTGCGAGGGAATTAAGCATAAGACAAAGCCTATATTTGCAGTCCAATTTCATCCTGAAGCGTCTGGCGGACCGAATGATACAGAATTTCTGTTCGACGAGTTTTTAACAATGGTAGAAAATTCCAAAAAGCAATAGCCATTGGCTGCTGCCTAATAAATATGATTTTACACAAAATTAAAAGATTTAAAAAATATGGAAAGACAATATAAAAAAGTATTGGTGCTGGGCTCGGGAGCTTTGAAAATAGGAGAAGCAGGAGAATTTGATTATAGCGGTTCGCAAGCTCTGAAAGCTCTAAAAGAAGAAGGAATAAAGACTATTCTCATCAATCCCAACATTGCGACAGTCCAAACAAGCAAAGGAGTTGCCGATAGTGTATATTTTTTGCCCGTTACACCTTACTTTGTAGAGAAAGTTATCGAAAAAGAGCAGCCAGACGGAATATTTCTATCGTTTGGCGGGCAAACCGCACTTAACTGCGGCACTCAGCTATATAAAAACGGCATACTTACAAAGCATAATGTGCGAGTATTAGGCACTCCAGTGGAAACTATTATAAATACAGAAGATAGAGAATTATTTGTAAATAAACTGAAAGAAGTTGATATAAAAACTCCCAAAAGTATAGCCGCTACAAATATTGAAGAAACTCTGGAAGCCGGGCGGGCAATAGGATTTCCTTTGATAATTAGGGCGGCATTTACTCTTGGCGGGCAAGGAAGCGGATTCTGCTCTAATGAAGATGAACTTTTAGCGCTAGCGCAAAATGCTTTTTCTTATTCGCCGCAAATATTGGTAGAAGAATCGCTTAAAGGCTGGAAAGAAATTGAGTATGAAGTAGTCCGCGATAGATTTGACAACTGCATTACCGTTTGCAATATGGAAAATCTAGATCCGCTTGGTATACATACCGGCGAGAGCATAGTGGTAGCTCCATCGCAAACTTTGTCAAATTCAGAGTATCACAAGCTACGTTCTTTGTCAATTAAAATTATACGGCATTTGGGAGTTGTTGGCGAGTGCAATGTGCAGTTCGCACTTGACCCAAGCAGCGAAGATTATAGGGTAATAGAAGTTAATGCCCGATTGTCTCGTTCTTCGGCGTTGGCGTCGAAGGCTACGGGCTATCCTTTGGCATTCGTTGCCGCAAAATTGGGCTTGGGCTATGGGCTGCATCAATTGAAAAACTCGGTTACCCATACTACTACCGCTTGCTTCGAGCCAGCGCTTGATTATGTTGTAGTGAAAATCCCACGCTGGGATCTCAATAAATTTCAAGGGATTACCAGAGAAATTGGCTCTTCAATGAAAAGCGTAGGGGAAGTAATGGCTATAGGGCGGTCATTCGAAGAGGCAATACAAAAGGGCTTGAGAATGATTGGGCAGGGCATGCACGGATTAGTTGCTAACCCTAAATTGGATTTCCCCGATATTGAAAAGGCACTTTTACACCCTACCGACCAGCGAATATTCGCAGTAGCCGAAGCGCTGGAAAAAGGATGGTCAGTTGAAAATATCTATGAACTGACAAAAATTGATTTATGGTTTCTCGAGAAATTAAAAAATATAATCAATATTAAAAATATGATAGAAAAAGCTGGCAGTTTGGGAGAAATGAGCTACGAATTGCTGCTGGAATCTAAAAAAAGTGGCTTCTCGGACTTCCAAATCGCAAGGCTGCTGTATAATCCAGAACCTGAATCAATAGAAGAATATCAGATAGTTGTTAGAAATCATAGGCTGAACTTGGGGAT
>JAKIZN010000031.1 GCA_022708005.1 Bacteroidota bacterium
TTCGTTACAATTTGGGTTTAAGATGTCCTACACCTCGAAGGTGTAGGACATCTGGAGAACAGCGGATACGCAGTCAGGCAGAGTTTCTAATGCATTATTCGGGATAAAAAAGGCAAAGGGATATGCGTCCCCTTGCCTAATGTGTAGCCTCCACCATCTTGCAATTTCATAACCGTATTTAGCTAATTATCTGTCCGTTACGGCTGAAAGTTTGGGCGTTGCCGCCCGCGGCTCTGCTGTGGTGATGTGTCCCCTACGCTTATTTTTTATAAATCATCTTGCCGCTTAATTTTTTGCCATCTTCAAGAGTTACGGTGTAAATTATTACGCCCGGCATTAAGTCTTTCAAGGTCGATGCGTTAAATTTAATTTCGTTTGTGCCTTCGCTTAATTTACCGTTGAAGATTTGTCCCAAATGGGCGCCTTGATTGTTATAAAGGTCAACGGTTGCTTTTTGCGACTTCGGCAATTCTACTGTGATAATCGTGCTTTCGCTAAATGGGTTTGGCTTATTGGATAGCATTTGAGCTTTCGGCACATCGGCATCGTCCAAGTTTCCAAACATTTCTTCGCCATCCCATAAAAGGAATCTTCTAACTTGTGGATTATTATATGCTTGGCAGCATCCAGCCATTCCAGAATCTAAATTTCTCCTGAGATTTTGCTTGTTCCCTCTTGGATGTGCGGGCATTCCATTAGCACAATTTCCGGGCATTTGGCTGTGGATTGCATTAAGCGAATTGCCAAGCTCCTCAATAAGAGTTTTGTTGTTTTCAATAATTTTATCTAACTCTGTATTTATTGCAAGCATTTTCTCGCGATGCTCTGCACGGCTTGCTCGCAATTCTTCTCGTTGGGTTTGGTCCATATTTGCTCGCCCGGGTCGCATTCCACGCTTGTTTTGCATATTTTCACTGCGAAGTGCAGCGGCGCGGCTACGCAAGTCATTCAGCGTGTTTAGAGTGGTTTTGCTTAGCTTTGCATCAAATTCGGCTTTCAATTGCTGGAGTTTTGGCAGCACATTGGTTTTAAATTCATTTCTCATCGAATCTCGCATTTGAGAGCGGGTTTTGCCTCTATCCATTTGGCAATCTCTCTTTTGAGATGAATCGCAAACTCTGTCGGGCTTGCAATTTTTCCCTTTGCCGACAAATTCGCTCTTTCCGCCGCGCTGTTTGGGTTGCGCTTGGATATCAACGAAATATGATGTTAGCATCATCAATGCAACAACTGCTACAGCAGCAATTCTTGTCCTTTTCATTATTCTTTCCTTTTAAAGTTTTTTAACAAATTCATCAATTAGACAGTTGCCCATCGGGAAAGGTTTAATCGAAATAACACATTAGGAATAATTTTTTATGTATTATTCAAATTTCAGATGTCCTACCCCTCGAAGGTGTAGGACATCTGAAGAACAGCTAATAGGCAATGATAGAGTTCCCATTGCATTATTTGCCTTTTAACTTCTATCTGCTAATATTTTTAGAACTTCTTCGCACTTTGATTTTGCTTTATCGACCATTGCTTCTGCTTCGCCAATTTTTGCCTTCTTGAAGGCTTCATCTTGGATACCGGGCATATTGATTAAAACATTTTTGTATGCGCCCCATATTCCCATTTCTAAAGCTCTCGCACCAACTTCTACGTCGGACTTCGACGCAATATTGCCAAATTTAGCAACTTCCACCATAGCATCCCACGCAGCGTCGCCTAATCGCATGGTCTTGAGTGGCACTTCAATCGCCTTTTTTAGCCCATCTTGCATTTTCTCATTTCTTATAGCCTTTTGCTCATCAGTGTCTTTGGGCAATCTCATTGCTTCCATATAGTCATTGAAGGCGTTTGTATCGGCATCTACCATTGGAATTAGCGATTGGGCTGCATTATGAAGCGGCGGTATAATTCTCCTCATTTCTACATCAACGCTTTCAAATTTCCTCACTCCATAAGTCAATTTAGCAACCATAGCTCCGAGCCCCGCGCCAATCGCGGCAATCGCGGCAGAAGCGCTGCCTCCGCCCGGCGCCGAAGAGCGTGCCGCCACCTCTTCGATAAATCCACGCAAAGTAAGGCTTGCAAGCGGCTCTTGATTGCCCTCGTCAATCATATACTCAATTATCCGCTTTTTAGGGTCAAATTTAGAAACTGAGTTTAGCCCAAGTCTTTCAATCACAAGCCTAATTTTTTGCTCTTCGTCAATTATAAATAGATTCTCTTTTTCGATATAATAATCAGCCGCCATAAGCATTGCCTCAAGTGGAATAAGCCCAACTATTTCCGAGCCTGCAACGCCAACTTTCAACTTATCGGCTTCAATTTTCGCTTCTTCGAAAGCTATATGAGGCGGAGTAACTTTATAATTTGTCAAATTCATTGAAATTTGTGCCATATTATATTCATCAACCCACCAGCCGAGCCCTTTTGTTTCTTTCAATCGCCCCGGCTCGCCTTCGCCTCTGCCCGCTTCGCGAAGATCGAGAGCTATTCTATGCGCTTGGTTATTTGTCCCTAATATATTGATATTATATGCAACTAAGAAAAATCGAGCACCAGCAGCAGTGGCTCCCCATTCGGGAACAAACTCCGCTGGACCAAAGTCTGGCTTCCACTCTGGTTTATAAATTTTCTCTTTAAAGCCTTCGTATTCGCCACTTCTCACATCGGGCAACCGCTTGCGATAAGCCTTTTCGGAAGCGTGCTCGTATAAATAAACTGGCACACCAATCTCTTCAGCCGCGCGACGTCCAAACTCTTTTGCAAGCTCGACGCATTCCTCCATTGTTACGTTAGCTACTGGCACAAATGGGCATACGTCCATAGCTCCCATTCTCGGATGCTCTCCTTTGTGGTGGCGCATATCTATCAATTTACGGGCAACTTTTGCGGCATTTATAGCTCCATCGACAATTACCTCCGGCGAGCCGACAAAGGTATAAACCGTTCTATTAGTCGATTTGCCGGGATCAACGTCAAGCAATGTGCAGCCAGCCGTATTTCTAATAGCGTCAGCAATCGCTTGAATTACTTCTTCGTTTCTGCCTTCCGAAAAGTTCGGGACGCACTCAACAATTTTTCTCATTTTTTTAACCTTCTGTTTTTATTATTACTAACAAAGTAAATTCAACAAAAATATTTTAATGCTTTAAAATTCGCCAAATCTAAATATTATTCTACAGCTTTGATTAGATAAGCCATTGATATTGCTATGTCTTAAATATCCAATCACATAAAAACTTCTAAATAGTTCATAAGCTGTCGATAGCTCAATCGCAAATTCTCTTTGCACATCGCCAGTTAGAAAATCAATTTCCATTGGGTCATTGGAACGCCTTGTTTGGAGCGGGTCGCCACCTGCATTATAAATTAAACTATCGCCTTGGAATATATTTCGCCCATGCCTTGTGAAAGAAAATTTAAGCTCTAACGGATACCGCTCGCCCCACCAATATCGCGTGCGGAGCATTATTCTATCAGAGTTTGGCAGCAAATTAGAACCTACCATTTTGCCATCATTTGTAACGGAATTTTGCACATTGAAATGGGAATAAGTAAAAGGCTCAACTCTCGCGTACTCTGCTCCAATATCGATACCGCGCGGCAGAGCGTATTCAGCCGAGAAATTATAAGCCATTTTATTGCTCCAATAGCCAGTGCCAACTTTCTCGAATATTATATCATCAAGCAAATAGCTGCCTTTGAGCTGAAATCTTGCAAATGGGCGAACTGTGAAAAACAAGCCCATCAGCGAGTTATCCCTATCGTGCAAAGAATGCTCTATTGATTTCAAAAATCCAATTGGATTGAGATAAGCCAATTCGGGATAGCGATTTGAATATATAACTTGCTCCACTAATGCCACTTCGCCCCAAGATGGTCTTACGGCAATTTTATGAAATGCCATATATTTCGGCGGAATTGAGCCGAGAAAGCCCATATCATACTCGCCATCTTTTTGAGCGATAAGCGAACCATGCATAAACGAATACTCAAAATTGCTAAATTTAGCCGCAAGAGTAAGTGCGTCCATATTAGGCGAAACGTCTGATATGAAAGCTCTTTGGTCTAATCCAGCGCCTTCGAGCTTAGTTTCCTTTGCAATTGAAGCAAAAAACCACTTGTTGCGATAATTTAAATGCGACTCCGAAAAATCAATATCATCTTCGAGCCGCGTAAATTTTATACTTTTCGCATAATTAATATCTTCCGATGCCAATGCCCTGCTGCCAGAAATAAGCCTACCATTTGTAGCTTGCAGCTTAAATCCTACGCTATTAGTCAAAGTGCCATAAAATCTAACTCCGAGCGTACCCACATGACTACGCTCTTTGTTGCTTATGTCGAACATATTGTCCATAGCTGCCAGCGGGACAAGGCTTATTTTGGTGGAGTCGTAGCTATAGCGATAGATATACTTCTCTTTATTTGAAAATAATTCGCTTGAAAAAACTTGCGTGGAGTCGCTCGGACTATAAAAAACAACAGCATTTTCGCAAGCGTCTGATATGCAGAACTCCTTCAAATACATATCGAGTAATCTTATTTCGCTCACGCTCAGTTCTGACCGACGAGCATCTATCAATTTCAAGCAATCTTCGATTTCCATCTGCTGCAAAGGCAATGACGATAGCGACTTATGCTCCAGCACACCCATAGCCTCAAATCTCGACAAAAATATGTATACAGGATGCGAAACAGCAACATTCTCCACTGCCGCTGTAGCCGTGGAGAATGCAAATAGTGCTATTATTAAAATATATTTAATCATTTCCTATTGTTTTTTGGATAGCAGATAAATATTGAAAATAGTTCCGATTACGGCAAATGTAACGCTTACAAGCGAAGCGATAGTGCCGTATTTTTGCCATTCCAAGCCTTGCGGTATGTCTGGCGGGCGCGGCACATAGACCTCGTCGCCTGCAAGCACAAATGTTTCGCTATCGCCCTCTGTCCAAACTCTTGATTTGCCGCGTATAATTCTTGCTCGATTTTTAGTAGCGCCCTTAGCGTATCCTCCTGCTTTTTCTATGTACCATTCCATATTTTGCCCTTCGCGGAACTCCACATATCCCGGGTGATTCACCTGCCCATAAACATAGACATATCCCGGATTATCTGGCACAACTATAACATCGCCATCACGAAGCAAAACGTTATCTATTTCTGAATTTTCAAAAAAAGCTTTGGCAAAATCGCAAGATACTATCGGCTTTTTCAGCATCATATCGATAGAAAATCGCGACGTATCTTCTATGGTTAAATCGCTATATTGAAACGCAGTGTAATATTCACGGCGATGATCTACGTAAGCATCTATTTTATCTTGACGGCGAATAATATACGCAAGTGGCAAGTATGCTTTGGAAGTAAAGCCACCCGCATCGCTAACCACATCTTTTAATCGAGTGGTGCCATAAGTTATTGGATAAATGCCGGGATTTTTCACTTGTCCGCGAATTGAAACAACCGATAAATTTTCATATTCGAGTTCTGGCAATTTATTAAAAACAAGCGTGGTGAATTGCTTTGATATAGCTTAATGTTCTTTATATCAGCATCTTCGGTCAAGCCATATCCAAATTTTACTAATTCGGATAGCTTATCGCCCCGTTTATAAGGAACAACTGCTGGGCGCCGAATTGCTCCAGATACAGTTACTTTTGGGTAATTATATGGCTCGAACGGAACAAAAATTTCGTCCCCTTCTTTGACAAAAGGATCGTATGAATAATCACCCGTTGCATTTGCTTTTTCAATATCCACATTTTGCGAGCCAAATTTACTGCGAAGCAGGGTTATATTTCTATTTGAATAGAAATTTTGGACGGACACGCCAGATTCCGAAAAATTCTTGCTTCGCTCTCGGACTGTTCCCTGCAATTTCTGTATAGATAGCTTATCTTCGTCGGAGAGTGCCTTATCGGTCGGCACTTGATTGGCAAATTTTATTGCTGTGGATACTTTATACGATGACGGCAGCGAATACGTTCCGGGAAACATCACATTGCCATTAATCGTAACTATGCACAATCTACCTTTTTTCAAAGTTATATGCACCGACGATTCCGCACTGCGCTGCTTAAATATATATGAAATAGTATCTTTTAACTGTGCTAAAGTCATATTTCTGACGGATAACTCGCCGCCGCGCGGCAGCAGTATTGTCATATCAGGCGACACAGCGATTGGAGTTTCAATTGGAAGTATGGGAAGTATTTGCAGAGAGAGAATGTCGCCGGGACCCAAGTAATAATATTTAGTATCAACATCATTTCCGACGGGCATTTTATCTTGCTCGAGCATCGAACTGCTGCTAACGTCTGGCTTGGTTTGCAATTTAAAAAATTCCTCCCGCTCTAACGAAGAGTTCGATAGCCCTTTAACTTGCGAAATAGCAAGATTAGCTCCAACGACAAAAATAATTAAAACAAAGGTAGCGAATAATTTCCTTTTACTCATTCTCTAACCCCAATAATTTGTGAACTATTTTCACTATTCTTTCAGATGCTTTGCCGTCCCATAGTTCTGGAATGCTATGATTAGCAATGTTCGGCAGCAAGGCTTCGTCTATTGCCCGCAAGATATTTAGCTTGGTAGGCTGAATCAATTTATTTGTGCCAATTTCAATTGTTATTGGTCGCTCGGTAGTTGTCCGCAGCGTTAGGCATGGAACGCCCAAAACTGTTGTTTCTTCTTGGATACCACCCGAATCGGTCATTACAAAATCTGCTTCGGACATTACTTTTAGAAAGTCAATATAGCCCATTGGCTCAAGCAAGTGCAAGTTTGCATTAGATTTTATTCTATCTATCAGCCCCGTAGCTTCTATATTTTTCATCGTTCTTGGATGAATCGGGAACACCACTTTTCGCGATTTAGATAGATATTCGAAAATCTCGATAAATTCGGCGAGCTTGTCTTTATCATCTACGTTGCTTGGTCTGTGCAAAGTAATAAGTGCATATTCGCCTTTGCTTAGAGCTAATTCATTGCAAATATTAGACTTCTCTGCCTTTTCCATAGCGGCAAGCAAAGAATCTATCATTGTATTTCCCACAAAGAAAATGCTTGAATTGCTTTTTCCTTCGTTAATCAAATTTTGATGTCCAGACTTTTCCGTTACAAATAAGTAATCGGCAATCGCGTCGGTGGCAATGCGGTTTATTTCTTCGGGCATCTCTCTATCGCCGCTGCGCAGCCCTGCTTCGATATGCGCAACTGGGATGAGCAATTTTTTGGCAGTAATCGCAGCGGCTAACGTGGAATTAACATCGCCTACAACGATTACTAAATCGGGCTTTTCGTCAATGCACACCTTTTCAAAAGCAACCATAACTTTAGCAGTTTGTTCGGAGTGGCTGCCCGAGCCAACTCCAAGAAAATGCTTAGGGTTAGGCATTTCCAAATCTTGAAAAAAAGCATCGGACATTTTCGCATCGTAATGCTGACCGGTATGAACAATTATATGCTCTATTTTGTCTTTATATCTCGCAAAAGCTCTGTCTATTGGGGCTACTTTCATAAAGTTAGGTCTTGCCCCAACAACTGATATGATTTTTTTCATTTAGCGTAATTCATTAATAATAATATACAAAAATACGAAAATGCTGTTAATAAATGTTATAAAATAAATGCGGAGTGGCATTGGCAAAGCGAAAATTATATTATTTTACATATAAATATGCACGCCCATAAAGAAGCTGAAGCCAGGACCCGGCAAGCCATATTGGGTCTCATAATATGAATTGAGCAAATTATACCCGCCAATAAAAAGCTCGTTCCTATCAAAAACATTGATGCCTAATCGGAAATTAAGCATAAACAAATGTTTAGTGCTGATGTTATTAATATTGCTGCTCAAATAATATTCATTAGAAAAATATTCTGCTTCGACTTGCCAGCGAAATCCAATGCTGTAAGAGTTATATATTTTTATCTCGCCGATATGCTTGGGTTTAGCAAAAAAATCTAGTTTTTTGTTGATTTCCGAATATGTGTAATTCAGCAAAATATAGCCGTAATTAGCAAATAGAGTCAAATTAAAGTCGGCGCCGTAGCATAAAGCCTCGCCTTGATTGAAGAAATAAGGCTGTGCCGAGTCAGTAGTTGCTGTAATTATATCTCTCAATTGCGAGTAATATAGCCCAAATTTTATCTCCAAATCTGGATAGTGGGCGATAATGCCAGATAATACATTATTTTCCTTTTCTGCTTTGATAGAATGGCTCAAATATGGCGATTGAAAAAATAGCTCTTGCATAGCAGGCAGTTTGCTTTCGCAAGAAAGCGTTGCAAAATATTTGAAATTTGTGTTAAATTCATAATTAGCATCTAATCGGCAATCGATAGCTTTTTGTATGCTATTGATTGGCGCTATATCCGAAAATAGTGGCTTTTTTATGGAATATTTTAGCGTTGGGAAAAACTTGAATTTTTCTAAAAGAATAGGCTGCCGAAATGCTATTTCTAAATTTTCGCACTCGTATCGGTTTGTTGGCGAGCTGTCCTTTTCTCTGCGATTGACGATGTCGCGGATATATGTAAATGAAATGCTGCTTTCGGGCAGCAAATCGAATAATTTCGATTTAGCTGAAATCAATGCACCATAATTATAGCCGTAAAATATTTTATTCATTGAGCTTTCAAGCCGCTGGGAAGTATATGTAGAATCATCGAAATAGCTTAATTTTGTATAGAAATTTTTATAAAAAACATTTCCGCTTAGCTCCAAGAACGATTCTAATTGTGTGCTAAACTCCAAATTGACAAACATATCATTTCGCTTAGGCAAGTTCATATAAACAATTGAATCCCAAAGCATACTCGGCGGTATTGACTTGCTGCCACTGCTAAAAAACACGTTTATCCCAACTTGTGAGCTATTGTTATCGAAATATATCTTGCCAAAAAGCAATCCCGCATCGAAGCCGGAGTTCTTGAGTGTGCCGAGATTTGTTCGCAGCCGTTCGGGTGCTTCGTCTGGCACTGGCACTCCTGCTGAATTTACATAACCGCCAGAAACAAAATATTTGAACTGCCTATGATGTGTAAATAAATGCCCAAGAATAGAGCCAACTTGACTGCCCGCGCCAATGTTAAAATTAGTATTTCGCTTGCGCAAGTTAGTATCGGATTTGAAGTTCATCATATCGGATGTAATCGGCAAGCGGCTGCTATCGCTTTTGACATTTTCAAGAAAAAAGAAATTCGAGAGCATATAATACTGCGAAAGGTCTGTTGCACCCGAAAATATATTATACATCGGGATGCCTTCAAATGAAAAATTTGGCTTATGAGTCAATCTCGTTCTGCTGATTGGGATTAGCTCCATAAGTGCATTTTGGCGATACACAAAATTTTCGTCGCAGAACATCCAACTCGAGGGCAAGCTGCCCGGCGAAGTTTTAAAAAAGATGTCCATATACGAATCGTTAAATTTCGCATTTCTAATATATTTATCTCGCTCAACATCTTGAGTTTCTTCGCTTACTAATTCATTTGCAGATGCGATAAAATATAGCAAAAATGACAATATAATTAATTTGCGTGTCCCCATTTATACGTTTTTTAGTTTAAAAACGTTATCATATTTATATGAATGTAAAATTACAATAAAAAATTGGAATTGCCAATAATATATGATATGAATGCGAATAACCTTGTTGGTTTTTTAGACTTTTTGCGTAGGAATAAAGATTTGCCGGGCAGCGATTCCCATTTCAAATTAGCGCCCAAATTAAATAACGTAACTTTTAGAAATTTTAAGCCAAGAGGCGATGCCAAATTAAGCTCCGTTATGATATTGCTCGCAGAAGGAATTGCGGACGATATAAATGTGGTGCTAACCGTTAGAAACCACAAATTAAAGAACCACGGCGGGCAAATCAGTTTTCCGGGCGGGCGTATCGAATTGGAAGAAACAAGATTGGACGCGGCTTATAGAGAAACTATGGAGGAAATTGGCGTCGCCCGGTGCGATATAGAATTTATCACTGAACTTTCGCCATTATATGTGCCACCGTCTAATAATACCATATTCCCGTATGTTGGGCGATTGAAAAGCAGAGGCTTTGCGATAAACCAAAGCGAAGTAGATGAAGTTTTTGAAGTGCCTATCAGCTTTTTGAAAAATCCAGGGAATATTATTCTTGAAAGTAGGGTAATGGATAACTCGTTAGTTACTATCCCTTGCTGGGACTTGCAAAAGCCAGAAAAGCTATGGGGCGCAACAGCTATGATACTCAGCGAACTCCTTTATTTATACACAAAGTATGAGGAGAGCAAAATTGATTTGTAAATCTAACGGCTACCGCTTGTTTTGTCGGCAGGGCTATAATTAAAAAAAGATGAAATATAACCAATTTTATTTATTGAGTAACGTCGTTTTATTTTTGTAAATTTACTGAAGTATAAGTATTATATGGCTCAAAATACAAGCGATACCGCAAAAGTTGCAGAACTCGCAGTTGCAATTGACAAAGTTCGTAAAGAGATAGGCAAAGTAATAATAGGTCAAGAAGATATAATCGAACAGCTTTTAATTTCACTATTCGCAAGAGGGCATGTGCTATTAATCGGAGTGCCCGGGCTTGCCAAAACTTTATTAATCA
>JAKIZN010000331.1 GCA_022708005.1 Bacteroidota bacterium
ATTTTAAGTGAACTGAATATCTTAAATCAATTACAAGTAATAGGCTTAGCAAAAAGACTTGAGGAAGTATTTTTGCCCAATGAAAAAGATGCCGTGCTACTGCCCAAAACATCAAGCAGCCTAAAACTTTTGCAAAATGTAAGAGACGAAGCGCATAGATTTGCAATAACTTACCACAGAACATTAAGAGATAAGCGAACTCTCAAGACTGAACTCACTGAAATAAAAGGAATTGGCAAAACTACGGCAACTAAGCTATTATCCACACTCGGCTCTGTGGAAAACATACGAAACGCAAGCAAAGAGCAATTATTACAATATGTTGGCGAAAAGCAAGCAAACTCAATTATTGAATTTTTCCACAGCCAAGCGGATAAATCAGAAAGCGTTGATTAAATGCTCCACTCTTGCTGGCGTATCTTGCAAGTCAATTGTAATAATGTCAAACCGGCAATCCTTATCATTAATCCTATTGATATAAAGATAACCTTCGGCTGCACGACGCATATTTTTTTGCTTTAGCGGAGTTATTGAATACAGCGGATCGCCATAAGCACTTTTTCCAGTCCTAGCTTTAACTTCCACAAAAACAATACAATTACCATCTATAGCTATAATGTCTAACTCCCCTTTATTTCCGAATTTAAAATTGCGCTTTAAAATTTTATAGCCTTTCTGTGCTAAATGTGCTATAGCTATGTCTTCGCCCAAGAATCCTTTTGCTTTGTTAGTTTTGGCTTCCATAATCGCTCTTATAAGTTACTTTTCTATTTAAATATATTTATCAATTAAATATCATAATTGGATAATTTATCAATGAATTGCCGATTTTTATTTGTATAATATAGGCGCCACTGCTAAACTGCGTCGCATCAAATGAGATACTGAGCTGTCCTGATGCTTTGTCAGTCTCAAACAATGTGTCAACTAATTCGCCTAATACATTGAAAATCAATATTTTAACATCTGCTTCTTCTGATACTCCAAACTCTATATTCCCACGATTTACTATCGGCGATGGATAAACCGAAATAGTATTGCTAATGGCTTTTGTTCGCAGAGCAACCGCGACGTCGCATTTAGAGTCAGCAGTAAATTCCCAAGGCTCAGCTATGCCAACAAGTGGCAACTTATTAGCTATGCAGTTATAATCTATCACAAGTGTATCTCGCAACACACTGTCAATAGCGGAGTTAGGTGTAAAACATATATTTAGCTCTTTGCTCTTGCCTGCTTCTATTTTTAGCGGCAACTGGCTTTGAGGCACGGAAAATATAGTGTTGTTTAGCAAGTATATTTTATCAAATGATATAGCGTATTTGCCATAATTATATAGATTTATAGATTTGCACTTTAGCTCGCCAATAAGCGTTGCTTCGTACTTTAGCAAATTTTCGTTGTTCGCTGTGAGCTGGATTGTATATCCCGGCACAATCTTTTCGATATTGACTTTATTGCCACTTCTATCATACACGAGCAACTTAAATTCTGCATCGCTACTTGGGTCGATAATTCGCACTGTAACCTTAAGATTTGAGTTGCCCACCCTTTCAATATTGATGTCGCAATTAATATTTAAAATAATTTCGCACTTATCCACACCTTTGTCAAATTCTCTATCATCGTTAAATTCATATATGAAGTAATTATTGCAACTATCTGCTGTTTCAGCAGTTAAAGGTGGCAACTTATCCTCAAAAAACTCTAATAACACAGCAACTACTTCCCTTTCAGCGCAGTCATTCCCAATAACTAAAGTATCTGTGAACTTAAATTCGTCGCTATAGCTAACGCAAAATGTCAAGGTCTTCTTTTCGCCCGGATTAATTATAAATTCATCTGGCTCATTTTTCTTAAATAAATTTGGAAAGTTCTTGAAATATATCTTGTTAATGTTTGTAGGATGCTTGCCATAATTATATAAATCTATATCAAAGCACATTAGCGTATCTATTTGGTAACTCAGGTGTTTATAAATTATAGCTGATTCAGAGTAATGATCTTTCGCATCTATCGTAAAGCCGGGTATATCAAATGTTTTTTCGGTTATCATTCCAGATGAGTCAATCGCAGTAATTGAATATTTACCATCGAGATACTTATTTTTTAGTTCTGCTTCATACCGAACCACTGGCTTATAAGGTACAAAATCTTCTATCTTAACATTTGTATTTGTGGAACTTGTTAGCTTCACCGAGTAGAGCCGCGAATCCGTTAAATTTGA
>JAKIZN010000332.1 GCA_022708005.1 Bacteroidota bacterium
TTTCTTAGCTTTTCATTAACAACTGGCGAGGGTGCCTCTTCGATTAGTTTTTGGTGCCTCCTTTGGATAGAGCATTCTCGCTCATTGAGATGCACGACGTTGCCAAGTTTATCGCCGAATATTTGAATTTCGATATGCCTTGCCGGCTCGATTAGCTTTTCCATATAAATATCAGCATTTCCAAAGAACTTTTCAGCCTCCGAACTTGCTAATAAAAATGCGTTTTCTAATTCAGCTTTGCTATGGACGAAGCGCATGCCCTTGCCACCACCGCCCGCAACAGCTTTCAGCATAATTGGGAAGCCTATTTCGTCAGCAATTTTTGCGGCATGCTTCAAGTCCGCTATTTTGCCCTCGCTGCCGGGCACCACTGGGACTCCCGCGGCTTTCATAGTATCTTTAGCTGCGGACTTATTGCCCATTCTCGATATTGCTTCTGCCGATGGTCCGATAAACGTTATTTTTTGGGCATCGCATATTTCCACAAATCTGTCATTTTCTGCAAGGAATCCATACCCTGGGTGAATTGCATCGGAATTAGTTAAATGCGCAGCGGTGATAATGGCGGGAACGTTCAAATAGCTATCCTTGCTCGCAGGCGGACCTATGCAAATTGCTTCGTCGGCAAACTTTACATGCAGACTTTCCCTATCCGCTTCAGAATATACAGCAACTGTTTTTATACCCAATTCTTTCGCGGCACGAATTACTCTCAAAGCTATTTCGCCGCGATTCGCGATTAATATTTTCTTTATCATATTTGCGTTAGTCAACTTTGATTAAAAATAGTGGCTGCCCATATTCCACAGCGGAGCCGTTTTCGACAAACACTTTTGCAACTGTGCCATTAACGTCGCTTTCAATTTCATTCATTAGCTTCATTGCTTCTATTATACATAGAGTAGTGCCAACCGATATTTTCTCGCCAACTTCCACGAATGGCAGCGAATCTGGCGATGGTGCCTTATAAAAAGTTCCAACTATAGGCGACTTAATTTCGTAAAGCCCGCTATCCAAATCTGAAGTATCATCTGGGAGCTGTGGCTCGGCTGAGCTTTCGCGAGTAATAATTTGCTGCGGTATGATTTGGCTGTGAATTTGAGGTGGAGCATAAACTGGAGCATTTTGCCCCTTTGATAGTTTTATCTTTATTCCTTCTGTTTCAAGTTCAAAGTCATTGATTGTGCTTTCGTCAACCATTTTCATTAGCTTTTTCAATAAAACTAAATCCATAGCTATCTCCATATTTCTCTATAAAAATAGAAAGTCGGATAAATAATAAAATTATTGGTAAAACGTGCATTGCCAACAATACCGTTTTTTTCGTACGGTTTGGTTTAACCCAAATGATGCATTAGGAACCCTAACTAAATGCGTATCCGTAAGAAATATTTGGCTTTAAGATGTCCTACACCTCGAAGGTGTAGGACATCTGGGGAACAGCGGGTAGATAATGTAAAAGTTTCTATTGAATTATTTTGGTTTAAAGCATTGGCATAGCAATATGCTAAAGTATGCAAGTTAGAGAGCAGGGAAGTTCTTGCAAATAAAGATAATGACGAAATTAAAAATATAAATTTTTTCTTTCGCAAATTATCATTAATTTATAACTTTAATTAAACGATTATTAATAATTATTAAGAAAGTGATGACTGAAACAAAAAAATCCAAAGTTACCCTAAAAAGCTTTCCATTTACATATTGGATGGCGATTATATTCGAGTTCTTTGAAAGAGGCTCTTATTATGGCATGATGAGCGTGCTATCAGTTTATTTAACAAGTGAACTTGATTTTACCAAAGAAAGCGTGGGAATTATCAAAGGCACTATACAGCCTTTGCTTTACTTCCTGCCGATTTTAACGGGTGCTATAGCAGATAGAATGGGCTATAGAAAAACGCTCACAGTAGCGTTTGCATTGCTCGGCACAGGCTACTTTTTAACAAGCCAAATGACAAGCTATGCAGCCGTTTTCGGCTCGCTTGTGATTATGGGACTCGGCGCTGGGACGTTCAAGCCAGTAATTTCCGGTACTATCGCGAAAGTTACTGATGAGAGTACCTCCACTATCGGATTTGGAATTTTTTATTGGTCAATCAACTTAGGCGCATTCTTATTCCCGATGTTCCTTGTGCCTTATTTAAAGTCAATTGATTGGAGCTATGTTATGATTGCGTCGGGCATATTCACAGGGATAATGATACTGCCGACACTATTTATAT
>JAKIZN010000032.1 GCA_022708005.1 Bacteroidota bacterium
AAGAATTTCGGCTGAAGGGCGAATCGCAAAGGGCATTTGAGGCATTTTGCAAATATATGAGCTTGCCCGAGCCGAGAAATTTAGATGACTATCCAATAAATGGGGTGGAATTAAAAACGCTCGAAGCATACCGCAAAAAATGGAATTGGGACGAGCGAGCTAAAAATATTTCAAGCAAAATTGGCGGTTCGCAAAAGAGCATCGAATCCATAAAAAGAGAATGCGAAGAGAAATTTCAAAAGATAAGTCTCAATTTAATCAATAAATTAGCCGATGAGTTAGAAAAAAGCTATTTGAAAAATTCAGATGTCAGCAGCGACGATTTAATTAAAATAATTAGTTCATCGTCTAAAATGTATAGCGAGTTTCAAAAAATTAATTTTTCAAGTTACGAAGCTGAAGAAAGAAAATTTGATTTAATTAACGAGCTGATATTAAAAGACGATAAGGCAAAATCGCTACTTTTTGAATTAAGGAAATTAGTTCTGTCGGCGATCAATAATTAGCCGATGTGGATAAATAAGATTTTGAAATTAGTCAAAAATACTTTAGTTTAAATTAAATTGAATTGCAATTTTCATTTATTAATTTGGGTTAAAAATGGCAGCATTAACTGAGAAAAAACCGCTGAATAACACGATTTTGAGCGTCGTGCTAGCGTCGATAGGCATTATAATATCGTCTTTCATTATAGGCAGCGCTATAAAAGCTGCCAGAGCAGGCGACCATTACATATCGGTCAAAGGATATGCCGAGAGGGATATAGTTGCAGACCTTGCCATTTGGACTTCTCAAATTTCTGTGGAAGCAGCTACTTTGCAGGAAGCTTATGATAAGCTACAATCGGATATGGAAAAAGTTCTAAGCTATTTCATATCAAAGGGCATTAGCAAAGATGATATACAAACGGAAGCCGTTAATTCGGAAACAACATATCGCTATGATGCCTTTGGCAATGTTGTCGGAAAAATTGGCTTTCACCTTAGCCAGCAAATAACGATTGGTCTGAAAGATGTAAATAAAATATACACTCTTTCGAGAGAATCTTCTGAGCTGATTCGCCAAGGAATTAATTTTGCTTCCTTCGACCCAAATTATTATTACACGCAATTAGATGCTTTAAAAATAAAGATGCTCGGCGAAGCTTCCCGCGATGCTCGCAAACGAGCTTCTACACTTGCGAAAAATACTCAATGTACGGTTGGAGCATTAAAATCGGCTTATCAAGGCGTATTTCAAATTACTTCTCAAAATTCCACTGAAACAAGCGATTATGGAACGTACAATACTTCAGCAATGTACAAAACCATCAAAAGTGTAGTAACAATGGAGTTTTATATTCAATAGAAAAATCTTATACATTAGAGGCTTTTAATGAAATTCACAAGAACGTTCACTCGTAATGGGGCAAGCCCTTATGAGATGTTTAAATATAGTCAGCGAAGCTCTTTGCTGAAAAATCCAGATGGCTCAATAGTTTTTCAATTGGACAATATTGAGGTGCCGACCCATTGGTCGCAGCTTGCTACTGATATATTGGCTCAAAAATATTTCAGAAAAACTGGAGTGCCCCAATTTGATAGCGAGGGCAATCCAATTTTAGATGAGCATGGCAACCAAACATTAGGCAGCGAAACTTCTATAAAGCAAGTAGTTCACCGTCTGGCAGGTGCTTGGCGCCATTGGGGCGAAAAGTATAACTATTTTGATTCCGAAGAAGATGCGCAAATATTCTATGATGAAATTGCATATATGCTCTTAAATCAAATGTGCGCTCCCAATTCGCCTCAATGGTTTAATACTGGCTTGCAATGGGCTTATAATATCACAGGCAAACCGCAAGGGCACTTTTACGTAGATCCCGATACGCAAGAACTAACCCGTTCGCAAGATGCTTACACCCGCCCGCAGCCGCATGCTTGCTTTATCCAATCAATAGAAGATGATCTGCTCAACGACGGTGGCATATTTGACTTGGCTATGCGAGAAGCCCGCATATTCAAATTCGGCAGTGGCACCGGCACTAACTTTTCGGCTTTGCGCGGCGAACGAGAAAAACTCTCCGGCGGGGGTTATTCGTCGGGCTTGATGAGCTTCCTGAAAATATTCGACCGCGCCGCTGGAGCGATTAAATCCGGTGGAACAACCCGCCGCGCTGCTAAAATGGTAATAGTCGATATAGACCATCCAGATATTGAAGAATTTATCGAATGGAAAGCTCGCGAAGAGGAGAAAGTGGCAGCGCTTGTTGCTGGCTCGAAAGTGAACGCTGTGTTTTTAGAAGCAATATTGGACGAAGCCGTTCATAATGGCTCCGATGTGCAGGCGAATAAAAATTTAAAGTTGCTCGTGCAAAAAGCCGTCAATCGCGGCATACCGCTTAATCATATAGAGAGAGTGCTTGAATTAGTCGAGCAAGGCTTTACGTCGCTTAATTTTAATGTGATGGATACGCATTACGAAAGTGAGGCATACATCACAGTAAGCGGGCAAAACTCTAACAATTCCGTCCGAGTGTCTAACGATTTTATGCGGGCAGTCGAGAACGATGAAGAATGGGAGCTGAAATGGCGAACTTCGCAAGTGGCAAAACGGACTGTCAGAGCAAAAGATTTATGGAACAAAATTAATTTGGCAGCGTGGAAATCTGCGGATCCCGGGCTGCAATTCGATACTACTATTAATGAGTGGCACACTTGCCCGCAATCTGGCAGAATCAACGCCAGCAATCCGTGCAGCGAATATATGTTTCTCGACGATACTGCTTGCAACCTTGCAAGTTTCAACTTAATGAAATTTTACGATGAAGAAAATCATATATTCAAAGTTGAAGAATTTAGGCATTCTGTAAGGCTATGGACAGTTGTGCTCGAAATATCCGTTTTGATGGCACAATTTCCATCGGAGAAACTTGCCCAATTGAGCTATGATTTTAGGACGTTAGGGCTCGGCTATGCTAATCTCGGGGCATTGCTGATGGTCAATGGCATACCTTATGATTCGCCTGAAGCTTTGGCTTGGACTGGCGCTATTTCCGCAATTATGACAGGCGAGGCATATTCCACATCGGCAGAAATGGCAAAAGAATTGGGAGCGTTCCCCGGATATAAAGTCAATGAACAAGATATGCTTAGGGTTGTGCGCAACCACCGACGTGCCGCATACAGCGCCCTGCACGGCGAATACGAAAAGCTAACCATTAAGCCTATGCCTATCAGCACCCGCTATTGCCCTGAATATATGCTGCTTGCTGCCCGTGAAACTTGGGACAACGCATATCATTATGGCGAAAAATATGGTTATCGCAATGCACAGGTTACAGTGATTGCTCCGACTGGCACAATTGGGTTAGTGATGGATTGCGATACCACTGGAATTGAGCCAGATTTTGCGGTGGTGAAATATAAGAAATTAGCAGGCGGCGGCTATTTTAAAATTATTAATCAATCGGTCAGAAAAGCATTAACCAAACTCGGATATGCTAAAAAGCAAATCGATGATATTGAAAAATATACAATAGGAAGCGCAACGCTGGCTGGCTGCCCAGCTATCAACAAGCAATCCCTTAAAGCAAAAGGCTTTACGCAAGATAAAATTGATATTATAGAAAAAGAACTTGCAGGTGTTTTCGATATTAAATTCGCATTTAATAAATGGACGCTTAGCGAAGATTTTTTAATCAAACTCGGCTTTACTCAAGAAGAAATTGATTCGCAAAATTTCGATTTGCTCACTCGGCTCGGCTTTACTCAGCAAGATATTGACGATGCAAATGATTACGTATGTGGCACAATGATGCTCGAGGGCGCCCCGCACTTAAAGAGCGAGCATTTGCCGATTTTCGATACTGCAAGCAAGTGCGGCAAGCGCGGAGTGCGATATATAGACCAAATGGCGCATATTAGAATTATGGCTGCTGCACAGCCTTTTATATCGGGCGCTATATCCAAAACGGTCAATCTGCCCGCTCGCTCGACTGTGAGCGATATAGGCGATATTTATAATACATCTTGGAAATATATGCTCAAGGCTATTGCGATATACCGCGATGGCTCTAAACTATCGCAACCGCTGAACTCTTCGAATTTTGCTCAAATCGATGAAGTTGTTACCATCGGCGACGAAAATACTTTCGATGAAACAAAAGGACCGAAGGAAGTGCAGGAAATTATTGCCGATAGAGTGCATTATAAACTTATTCGCCATAAACTTCCCAAGAAACGGCTCGGTCATATACGTGAGGCAATTGTCGGAGGACACAAGGTCTTCTTACGCACTGGCGAATACGAAGATGGTTCGCTTGGCGAGATATTTATCGATATGTATAAAGAAGGTGCATCTTTCCGTGGCTTGATTAATAGTTTTGCCATTCTTGCCTCAAAAGCATTGCAGTATGGCGTCCCGCTCGAAGATTTAGTCGATACGTTTACCTTCACTCGCTTTGATCCTTCTGGGGTTGTCGATGGGCACGAAGCTATAAAGTATGCAACGTCGGTGCTCGATTTCGTATTTCGCTCGCTCGGCTATGATTACTTAAATCGAAATGATTTTGTTCATATCAAAGCGGTTGATGAGGTGCCGCCTTCGGGCGATAATTCCGATAAGCCCGCTGCCCCGAACGATAATTCGCAAGACACCACGCAAACAGAAGGCGACGCACCTGCTAACGGTTCGGCTGACGAAATTGACGAAGACGATGGCAACATCAGCGATATAGGAATTGACGAACTCGGCTCGCTTGTCTCTGCTGATGTAGAACTGCCAATTAATACGAAGAATGGCAATGCCACTGCTGCCAAGCGAACTGTCAAAACTTCAAATGAGGCTCGCTCTTTTGGCTATACTGGCGAGCAATGTGCTAATTGCGGTTCAATGCGGGTTAAGCGAAACGGAAGCTGCACAGTGTGCGATGATTGTGGCTCGACAAGTGGCTGCTCATAGCAAGGCGTGTGTGGGCGAGATAAATCGCATTTATAGGTGGGGCTGAAATCGAAATCAGCCCCATTTGCTTTCTATGCAAAATTTACATTTTTTATTTTCACTTTCATTTATCTGAATTAGGATTTTCTAGATTAAAGAATTACCAAGATTATTTTTGCACATTATTTTGCCTAAATCATACCTGCTCTTTTCCTAACAAACCATTCGATAGAGAATAGCAAAATTGCAAGACCGAGCAAATACGGCAAGTTCCATATTAAAATATCGTTCTTTTGCTTGGAGCTGCGTGCAGTATATGATTTGTGATTTTCTATATCGTTTGCCATATTTTCTGCTTCGTCGGGGAAGTAAAATTTCCCGCCCGTTCTTTCTGCAATGGCTTTAAGCAGCGAAATATTCATCTTCAAATTTTGATATTCCAATGCTATTTCGCCAATAGAAAATCGCCCGTTGTCTTCGCCAAGCTTTCTTCCAGCAAACTCCGCTGCTCCGCTAAAGCTAAAATCGCCTTCGGGCAATCCCGAGACAGTGCCGTAATATCTGCCGCTGCCAAGCGAAGAAAGCAGAAGTTCCCGCTGCTCGCCACCACCCGAAACTTTTACTGCAAAATTTGCTTTATCTACTGGCGAATACGAAGCATCGTATATTTCGCCTAAAAATTCGACAACGTCAGATTGATTATATACCTTGCGAGATGTCTTAAGTTTGACGGGCTTGCCCTGCTCGGCAATAGATAGCCAACGCATACTATTATTGACTAAAACGCTAAACAAATCAGTCGCATCGGCTCTGCCTTTGGATACTTCAGAGGCATAGCCCAATAACTTCCAGCGATAAAGCCCATAGCCAAGCATAGCAACAGATTTGCTATTTTGGAAGTGGCGAGTAACAATAAGCGGATCGTTAAGCGGAGAATTGTTGATTTTCATTGTAGAAACAATTTCGCTCTCTGGCTTTACTCTTACAAATGTTTCGGTGCGGAATAGCGGAGGCAGTTTATTCCATAGTTTAGCGTCATCTTCGCTGCCGGTAACCCGCAGCAATGGCGAAGAAAGCGAGCTTTGCTTAATATCTGGCAGAGCCAAAAATTCATTCGGTCGAGAAGATACAATCACAAAAGGCAGATAATTCTGCAAGTCTTTTAACTTGTTATAATCAACATTTTGGCTTGCCACAAACATCAAAGGCTTGCCCCGCTCCAACTCTTTTGCTATCATATCAATCACATTTTTAGGGGTTGATTGAATGGGGAAGCCGATTAATACTATAACTTCCGCTGCGTTTAGCTCTGATTGGGTGGGGGCTTGATAAAATTCGGCGCCCTGCTTTTGAATGTATTCTTTCAGCTCTACGCCCTTTTCAAGCAGAAGCGATTGCTTGATAAAAGAGACATCTGGCGATGGCGCCCCCGCAAAAATACTGATGTTTCGTTTATTTTTAAGAACTCTGATGAACTCGGACAAAGAATTATTTTTATCGGTTATTTCATTTTTCATAGCGCCGACTGTCGCCGTGATTTTTCTAATTCCTTCTGTTTTAGGCAGATACTCCAAAGTATAAGAATATTTTTCTCTATTTGCTTCTATCAAAAACTCGTATTCGCCTATTTTTTGATTATTATCAAAAATAGAAAGTTTCGCCGTTTTGCCGTCGAAGCCGTTAGCCTTGACGTTAATAGTTATCGGCACTGGATTATCAATATAGGCAGTTTCATTTGTCAAAATTGATACGATAGATAAATCGTTTGGCTCGATTGTATCGCCTATTCCAACTATGAAAAACGGCTTGCCAAGCCTTTCAGCATCAAAAACTGGGTTAGAACCGCTATTAAAAGCACCATCGGTAAACATCACAACTGCTTTTACGTTTTGCTCGTCGATAGTAGATGATACTCGCCTGATTGCTTTGGATATATCAGTTGCCTGCCCTTGAAAATCAAGCGAATCGAAGCTATATTTTTCTAAACTATTTACGCCTTCGTCAAATTTGAATGTTGCGTTTGCAAGTTTATCCAAATTTGCTTTTTCCATTGCAGATTTATAAATTTTCTCGCGATCCACGCTGGCATCTGTTGCAGCAGCAGAAACTGAGTTATCAAGCAATATAGCAGTATGCGGTTCATCGATATAAGAGCGAACTACGGAATAAATTGGCTCGAATAAAGCAAATAGAAGTAGCAGCAGCCCAAGCGTGCGAAGCCCTATTAGCAAACTCTTTTTTTTACCTGAAATTTGAGGAATAGTGCGTTTATAAGCCCAATAAGATAGTGCAAATGCAGCAGCAAAAAGTAAAATCAGTATCCACCAACTGCCGCTAATCGCCAAATTATATGTGTTCATTCTTTTTCAATTAAACTAACTATAAAAAGTCATTAACGAAATATAATGATTTTGATTTTCATAGAATCGAAAAGATAGCAGAATTAGGGCATTCTCTAATAATGTAATGGAAATTCTGACCTCAACTCCCAGCCCCCTTCTCCAAAGGCGAAGGAGCGACTATTTTTACAGTCTGAATCATGATTCTCAGGATTATATGATTACCGGGATAAGAAGGAAGAAAATAAAATAATAGTCGAAAATAATCTTGTTAATTCTTTAATCTTGGAAATCCTGCTCAAGACAGCACATTTTTATTCATCGCACAGCACGGATAGCTCCGTACTATAGCTCTAATCCTAAGCTGAAACGGTGCATATTGGCATTTGAGCCGTATTGCGAGTATCCGTAATCGAATTTTATGGATTCTATTTCGATGCCGAGCCCGCCACTAAATCCAGTCATGCCTTTGTCTATAGCAGAAGCTACTTTTGTGCGGATGTGATTGCTATACCCAAGCCTGAGCTGAATATATTTGCCAAGATAAAGCTCGCCGCCCAAAGAGAAGTTCTTAAATCTGCTCAAAAAGCTGCCCGTTCCATCGGCAAGATGATGAAAATTAAGGTTAGCTAATAATGGCAAGCCGCGAAGGCGGTGGCTCGCACCTATTCTAATATCAATCGGTAGGCTTTCTCTAACGCCCGATAAGGTGGTAAGTTGGCTGCCAGCATGAAGCACCGAGACGCCTAAATTAGACCTGCCATCGGGCAAAAGATAGATTAATCCCGCATCGAACGCCATCGCAGAAGTAGATTCTTTTTCTAAAGATAAATAAGCAAATTTTAGGGTTACCCCGTAGTATAAATTTGAATCTAATATATTTGAATACGAAACCCCGAACATTAAATCGTTTGCGCCGAATGTGCCGCCAATTTTATTGCCATCGGCATCATAATAATCGAAAGAGCCGTAGGAAGTGTAAGCGACGCTGCCCGCGAATGTGCCAAGTTCTTTATCTTGGTGGATATAGGCTAAATTCCCCGAATTAATATCAAGCACGTGCTTTAAAAAAGTGAATGAAGCATTGTTTTCGCCAGCAACAGATATTGAAGCTGGATTATAAAAAACAGCAGAAGGGTCATTGGTAACTGATACAAAGCTCCCCGAAAGCCCTGCTGCCCTTGCACTTGAGATGTATCTCAAAAAGTTAAATGGAGTATTTGCGGCTTTGGTGGCAATAGAATTAGCTATAAGCAACATAGCAATTGCAAAAATCACTCTTCGAGTTTGCATAAATATACTCCAATTTTTCGCGTAAATAAAGCCGTTTCGCTTCAACTTAATATATCCCTCTGTTTTTTGAATTTTACAATGCTATCCACAAATACCTTCGGCGGACGCACAGGCTTCATTGTCTTTGTCGACATAAAGCAATGGGTTGTAAAGCCAGTTGTGATTAATTCATCATTTCGATAAATACTATATTCAAATTTTAAAATTGGCTTGAAATCCCACTTTAGCATAACTTCGATTTCTAAATAATCGTCATAATATGCAGAATTTATATATTTGGCATAAGATTCGACGAGTGGCAGATAATATCCAGCTTTTTCTAAATCAGAATATTGCATTCCATAGCTACGCATTAGCTCAACTCGCCCAACTTCAAAGAATATAAAATAGTTACTGTTATACACCACACCCATTTTGTCTGTTTCGGCATATCTTATTCTGACGCTCGCCCTGTTTTTAATGTCTACCGCATCCATCATTGTAATTTATTGACATTCTCAAAAATATCAATAATCCTCTCAAAATCATCTATAGAATAAAACTCAAATTCAATACTGCCAGACTCTGCATTTTTAGGGTTGATTTTCACATTTGTCCCAAAGGCTTGCCTTAGCCGATTTTCAATTTCTTCAAGTTGCAGAGCGACTTCTTTCGAGACAATTTCCTTTTTTTCTTTTGCTTGTGGGATAAGTTTTTTGCCGTCGTATGTAAATTTCAGCTTTCCTTTTTCAATATCTTTCACAAGCGATTCGGTTGCCCTGACAGATAGCTCACTTTCGATAACTTCTCGCCCGGCGGCAATCATTTTAGCGTGGTCGCCAAGCCCGAGCAATGCCCGCGCGTGCCCCATTGATATTTTCTTTGTTCGCAAATGCTCTTGAATACTTTCAGGCAACTTCAGCAATCGCAAGAAGTTAGTGATAGTTGACCTATCTTTGCCAACTCGTTCTGCCACTTGCTCTTGGGTATAGCTGCATTCTTCGATTAATCGGTTATAGCCGTGAGCTACTTCTATTGGATTAAGATTTTCTCTTTGAACATTTTCTATTAAAGCAATTTCAAGCATTTGCTTATCGGAAATATCATGCAAGATATATGCTGGGATTTCCTTAAGCCCTGCTGCAATTGACGCTCTCAGCCTGCGTTCGCCCGATATTAACTCGTATCCATTAATAGACGTTCTAACGGCTATCGCTTGAATTACCCCGTGCTTCAATATAGATTGCTTTAGCTCTTCCAAAGCGGCTGGCTCGAAATCTTTGCGTGGCTGATACGGGTTTCGCGTGATTTTGTCAATTTCTATTGTGGAAACGCCGCCCTTTTCTGAAGTTTTTGCTTCTTCTTGGGTCGAAATTTTAAAGCCCTTATCTTTCGAAAACTCAACCGATGGGATTAATGCCCCAAGCCCTTTGCCAAGCCCGTGCTTTATCTTTTCTTTCTTATTTTGCTTTTCTTCGTTCAATTTGATTTATCTTCAGAAATATTCCAACAAATTAGCGATTCATTAGCCCGTTTCGCTTCAAAATTTCTGCTGCCAGCTCAAGGTAATTCGCTGTTCCCGAACAAGTTGCGTCGTAGAGCAATACTGGCTTGCCGTGGCTCGGCGCTTCCGATAATCTTACATTTCGGGCTATCAAAGTATTGAACACCTTGCTTTCAAAATGCCTGCGAACCTCTTCGACTACTTGATTAGACAGCCTTAATCTTGAGTCATACATTGTGAGCAGCACGCCTTCGATGTCTAGCTCTGGATTAATATGCAGCCTCACAATAGAAATTGTATTGAGCAATTGCCCTAAGCCTTCGAGGGCGTAAAATTCGCATTGGACGGGTATCAGCACAGAATCCGCAGCGGATAGTGCGTTCAAAGTGAGCAGACCGAGCGATGGCGGGCAATCGATGATAATAAAAGCATAATCATCTTTGACTGCCTCCAAAGTATGCTTCAAAATAAGCTCGCGATGCTCCAAATTAACCATCTCTATCTCGGCGCCGACAAGATTGATATGCGAAGGAAGCAAGTGCAAATTAGGC
>JAKIZN010000333.1 GCA_022708005.1 Bacteroidota bacterium
AGAATCACAGGCGCAGGGCTAAAAGAATCCCATCCGCACGATATTAGAATTACTAAAGAATCGCCTAATTACTATGTTTAATATATTTTTTTTGTGAATATGATGGCTGAAAATACTAATAAAACAAGCTTTATCGAACAATACCCCAAAATTGTAGATAGACGCTTTCACCAATTGCGTTTTAATATGGAAGAGAATAAAGTAGAGGCAATTGTTATTTCCTATCTTCCAAATATCAGGTATTTAACTAATTTCTCTGGCTCGTCCGCGTATCTTTTTGTTACGCCAGACGAGGTTCACTTTATCACTGACGACAGATATGAAGAGCAGATTAAAACAGAATTATATGCACTTCCAAACCTTCATATTCATATCACTCGAGACGTTTGGTCTTATATTTCAAAAAGCAAATTTTTGAAGAAAATTATCAATGTGGGATTTGAAGCAGACCAAATGGCGTATTCAGATGCAGTCGAAATACGCAACAAAGTTCGCCCAATGAAATTTAAACCAATTACCAACTTGGTAGAGCGATTCACTCAGCCGAAAGCGCCAGAAGAACTCGAGCATATCAAATCGGCTTGCGACATTGCGGAGAAAGTTTACGAAGAAATGCTTGAATTTATCAAGCCCGGTATGACCGAAATCGATATCGCAATCGAAATTGCTTATAGGACTCGGAAAATGGGCAGCGAAGGCTATCCGTTTGATATTATTGCTGTATCGGGACCGCGTTCAGCGCTTGTTCATGGCAAGCCAAGCGATAGAAAAATCAAGAAGAACGATATTATCCTGCTCGATTTCGGTGCCAAAGTTAATGGCTTTGGTTCTGATATTTCAAGGACGTTCTGCGTCGGCAAGCCAACAAAAGAGCAAAAAACACTGTATAAACTTATATATGATGCCAAGCAAGCCGCCTGCGATGCCGCTCGTCCCGGTATGAACGGGAAATTGCTCGATGGCGTAGCTCGCAAAATGATAGACAAAGCAGGCTATGGAGCTAATTTTCAGCATTCATTAGGACACGGCATAGGCTTGGTCGCACATGAAAAGCCGATAATCACATTTAGAATGGACGACCAGATAGTGCCAGAAGACGTAGTGCTTGCTTTGGAACCGGGAATTTATTTGCCAGATAAATACGGCATAAGAGTTGAAGACAACGTATATATCACACGAAACGGAAACACTATGCTGACAAATGCGCCTAGTGAACTAATAGCGATTTAATGATGGAAATTGAAATAGCAGATAATATTGCGGGAAATGATAGCAGCAGACTGCATTCGCTTATAATTGCCTATTATTTCCCGCCGATGGGACTTAGCGGGGTGCAGCGCACCCTGAAATTTGTTAAATATCTGCCGCAAAATGGCTGGGATTTGTCTATTTTAACAACTGATTCGCCCGCATATTATGCCTTTGATGAATCGCTAATTAACGATGTTGATTTCAATCACTCTAAAATTTATCGAACCCCGCCAGATATCTCAAGGCTCGCCAAGCCAAAAAGCGGTGGCAACGTTAGCTATCCATCTCACTTTTCTCAAAAAATGAAAAGGATAATGCTGCAAGCTATATTTCAGCCAGATTCGCGAATATCTTGGAAAAAATCTGCTCTCAAACTCGGCAGGCAAATTATAGAGGAAAATCCAATACGCACTATTTATGCAACTGCTCCGCCATATACCGATTTTCTCGTTGCTTCGGAGCTATCGCAAGAAACGGGCTTGCCTTATGTGCTTGATTATAGAGATTTATGGGTGGATAACGCTTATTACTATTATGTAACTCCATTTCATAAATCTAAAGCTATCAACCTTGAAACTAAAGCACTTACTTACGCCAAGAGGATTGTGGTAATTAATCGATATATGAAGGAAAAAATTCTTCAAAGGTATAGATTCTTATCGCATGATGATATTTCAATTATTCCGCATGGCTATGACGAAGCGGACTTTGCACCATATAGGCATACAAAGCCCGACCCAAATTATTTTACTATCACGCATTCGGGGCTGTTCCCCGACGATTTGACCCCAAAGTATTTTTTGAAGGCGCTATCGCAATTTATCAAGAAAAATCCCGAGGCGAAAGCCAAAATAAAATCGGTTTTCATCGGAATTATGCGAAAAAGTTATTTAAAAATGATTAAAAAGCTTGATTTAGCCGATGTGGTCGAGCTGAAAGGATATTTGCCACACTACGC
>JAKIZN010000334.1 GCA_022708005.1 Bacteroidota bacterium
AAGCTGACGCTTATTCTCAACTTTGACTGGGACGACGAACCTGCCTTCTCTGACTGTGAAAAACTCGTCTTGCAGCATTTCTTCATCAGAAAACTGTCTGACAATTTTATTCAAGCGACTTCTCAATCTCGCTGATTTTGAATTTATGTCTGCCCTTATTCGTGCAAGCTCCCGCGAGGCTGTGTCTTTCACGTATCCAGTATCGTCAATAGCATCGTTAATATGCTTCTCCATTAGCTTATCGTCATATAGCTCGGCGATTAAACTAAATAGGAATGGGCATTCTTCATTGCGCGGCTTGATGTATGATTTCACTGCGCGAGCTACCCGCATCATATCGCAAATTTCGAGCAAGTCCGTCGGCAAAAGCACAGCGTTTTGTATCTGCGATTTATATAGCTTATGCCTTACGTCGTGCAAATTTTCAAGTGGCAAGTTCTCATTTTGCACGAGCAGGCTATACGCCTCGCCAATCAAGTTATGTTCTTTCCGCAACCAATCCAAATTATTAGTAGGGAGAGAACCCAAAATGAGTTCTCTCCCCGTTTGCGAGACACACTTTTTAGCGATAAACTCTGTTACGCTTTTAAACTCAAGTTGCCTTAAAGTTTCAGAAAACGGTTCGAGTCTACCTTTATCCGAAACAAGCATTAACTACCTTCCAAAAGCTCTTTAACTATTTTTTGTACTAAACTGCCGTCGGCTTTTCCGTTTAGTTCTTTCATCGATGGACCCATCACTTTGCCCATATCTTTCATTCCAACTGCGCCGATGGCAACAATTTTATCTTTGATGAATTGCCTTACTTCCGATTCGTCCATCATTTTGGGCAGATATTCTTGTATTATCGATAGCTCCGCTTCTTCTTTTTCTAATAGCTCTGGGCGGTTAGCGTTTTTATACATTTCAATCGCATCTTTCCGTTTTTTTGCGGCGCCGTTCAGTATTTTGAATTCCATTTCTGGAGTCATTTCTGCTTTATCGCCACTTTTTTCAAATTCTATTATTGCGGCTCTGATTGAGCGAAGTGTGTCTAAACGCACCTTATCGCCCGATTTCATCGCATTTTTCAGATCTTCGTTTATTTTATCTGCAAAAGTCATTTTCGGAAATTCCTAATTATTATTTTATTTTCAATGTTTTCGAATATTGGCTTTCTGTTCCTTCGCCATAAGCCTTTACTCTAACGTACCAATTTTCATTGGGATCTAGCTCTACCACTTCAATTTCTTCAATTTTGCCAATATCTGAGTTTTCATAAGTATCTGCAAAACGAGTGAAATTCTCATCATAAGCAATATCCAGAACGTATTTTTCTACTCCTTCGGAGCCTTTCCAAGCGATTATGCAGCCTGTTTCGCTAACTTCTTTAGCAGGCAGCATTTGCGGTGCTGGGATAGCAGTCATTTTAATTCTTGGATTTGCCGAGGCGGATTCGGTCAAGTAATTAGAAGATTTGCCTTTGCCATTCACTTCAAATACTTGAAAAGTATAAACCGTTGCAGGCGCTAAATTTTCCACTTTGCATTCGCCTTTGACGCCAGAATATACGACAAACGAAGCATTGCCGATTTTGCTTTCTGCAGCGCCAAACTTGGGCGATGCCTTATACTCTTTGCCATCAAGCGGCGGCTCTACCTGTGTTCTGCCTTTTGTTACTACTACAATTCTATTTTCGCCGTCGCCATTTGCCCACAATAACTCTACGGAGTTCTCTGTCGGCTGGCGAAAAGCGATGCCTCTGGATTGCTTTTTTGGCTCAGGGGCGATAGTCGCAAATTCAAGGCTGATAGGCGTAAATTTACTATCTTCGGGCTTGACTAACGATAAGAAATAGCCCGAATTAGGCTTCAAGCCTTTCAGTGTCAATGGTATAGTCGATTGAACCCCGTCGAAAACTATATATGCATTATTTTTTATTGGCTTCAAGTTCGAAATGTCAACTGACTCTTTGGGCAACTCCTGCTTTGCCACTTTTTCAAGCGGCGGAAGCATCTCGGTTGTTGGATATAGCACTAATAGCGTCCTATTATTATCGGAATTTACAATAAAAGATGCTGAGCTCTCGCCTAATTTTTTCACAACAATTTCGTTCTTTGCCGAAAGCAACACGGAAGAGCATAAAAGCAGCGTAAATACAAAAATCAGTTTTTTCATATTAATCGAAACATTTTAATACAACAATTATTATCTAATAACGAATA
>JAKIZN010000335.1 GCA_022708005.1 Bacteroidota bacterium
CAGCAACTACTGCGACGATAGAAACCGTTACAATAGCGATTTTAATAAACTTGCTCATTGATTTACTCAAATTAATAATCTATTCCATGCTCGGCTAATAAACTATCTAATGCTTCGCTGCTGCTTGCCATGCCGCGAGCTATTTTTTCCAATGCCACAGCTTTTTGGTTTGCCATAAAAAACGATGACAGCAATTTAACCTTTGCAATCAATAACTTTTCTTCTATTGGCTTGCTCAAAAAGTCGTCGGCACCAGATTCTATTGACTTTAATTGATTTTGCACATCATTCAGCGCCGTAACAATTACAACTGGAATATCTCTTGTATGCTCTTGCTCTTTTAGCCTGCGTGCCGTTTCGTACCCGTCCATTCGTGGCATCATAACGTCTAATACTATAGCATCTGGCTTGCGTTCCTCAACTTTTTCCAAACAATCAACTCCGTCGTAAGCCTCTTTTGCTTCATAGCCATTCGCCTCTAAATAGCGACGCAACAATTTTGTTGTAATCTTATTATCATCAACGACGAGTACAAATGGTTTCCTCATAACACTCTCCAAATTACTTTATTTGTTATTATTCTAACTCGCTATAAATACACAAACTTAAACCCTATTTGATCGAACTTATAGCCGAAAGTTTAATAAGGCTTAATAACATAACTAATTTATAGTCGAATTTATTAAAAAGTTATTTTCTTTTAGCTGTATTTAATTAAAAAAATATATTTGCTCTGGCGGAACGCATCGGATAGCACAGATACTTATTAGCCTAAATATTTATCAAGCGTTCAAGTTCGCTTGATATGAAAAATCCATCTTTCCGATAGCTGCCCGCCACCAGCTAAAAGATTAATCTTCTAATAGCTCTTTTTCTTTTTTCGTAACGGCTGATTCTATCTCTTTCACGTGATTATCTGTGAATTTCTGCACTTCGTCTTCACCACGTTTTCTCTCATCTTCCGAGCATTCTTTGTTTTTTTCAAGCTTTTTAAGCATTTCCATTTGCTCGCGGCGAATATTTCGGACTGAAACTTTGCCGTCTTCTGCAAATTTTTTCGACATTTTGACAAACTCTTTGCGTCTTTCTTCTGTTAGCGGCGGAACTGGAATGCGGATAAGAGTGCCATCATTCTGCGGATTAAACCCCAAATCTGCAGTCCTAATAGCCTTTTCGATAGCGCCGAGCGATGTTCTATCAAAAGGCTGAACAATTATTGTCCGAGCATCTGGCACAGAAACAGTAGCTCCTTGGGCAATCGGAGTTGGTGCTCCGTAATAATCAAAAGTGATCCCATCAAGCAACGAAGCAGTCGCTCTGCCTGTTCTGACTTTAGCAATCTGATTTTTACAATACTCGACAGCTTTCGCCATTTCGACTTTTGTCGAATCCAAAACATCTTTAACTGTCATAAAAATATATCCTTTAAAATATCAACAAATCATCATAAAATTACAACTTTTCTTTAACTATCGTGCCGATTTCTTCGCCAGTAATGAGTTTCAAAAGGTTGCCTTTGGTATTAAGGTTAAACACTTTAATGGGCAAATTATTTTCGTGGCATAAAGTTATAGCAGTGTGATCCATTACTTTAAGATCTTGGCTGATAACATCTTTATACGTAAGTGCTTTAAATAGAACAGCGTCCCCATTTTTTTCTGGGTCAGAGTCATAGACTCCGTCCACTCTTGTGCCTTTTATGATAAGCTCTGCTTCAATTTCGATAGCGCGAAGCACTGCTGCTGTGTCGGTTGTAAAATAGGGATTGCCTGTTCCCGCTCCAAAAATCACAACTCTTCCTTTTTCAAGGTGGCGAATAGCTCGGCGCATTATCATTGGCTCGGCTATTTGCTCCATTTTGATTGCCGTTTGCAATCGAGTTTGCACTCCGAGCTCTTCCAACGCATTTTGAAAAGCAATAGAGTTGATAACAGTCGCGAGCATACCCATTTGGTCGCCAGAAACCTTGTTGATACCGTGTGCTGCCGCTTGAATACCTCTGAAAATATTGCCGCCGCCGATAACAATACCTATTTGAACACCGAGTTGGTGAACGTCATAAATTTCTTTCGCAAAAGTTTTAAGGACAGTTGGGTCTATGCCAAATTGGCGATCGCCCATCAACGCTTCGCCGCTTAACTTAAGTAAGACTCTTTTATATGCAGCTTTCATTTTTTATTAATGTATAAATTAAATGAAAAAT
>JAKIZN010000033.1 GCA_022708005.1 Bacteroidota bacterium
CGAATAAATATTTATGAAAGCTCCTGACGCAGGATAAATATCTACTTCTCGAAGATGTGCTAAGCCCTAACTCCGCAAGCTCTGCAATAAATTGCGTTACTCGGCTATCGTCGCTTATGGCGAAATCTGCAATATCATTTTCGAGCAAAAATTGCGAATAAGCGTTCAAATTATGCGTATATGCTTCCAAAGTATTTTCCGAAAGCCCTTTTTCGAATATTATGTAATCGAGAAAGTTTTTTATGTCTCGCTTCATTTTGGGTGGAATTTGATATTTGTTGCAATTTTCGCTCATTTCTTTTTATTAAATTCGATTGTCAAGAACCATCCTGCTTTGTCGCCTCCGAGCAGCACAGCTAGCTTTCTGGCGATAAATTGCATTGCTTTATTAAATCTTTCGAGCTTATCATAATAGGTCAGCACTGGCTTTATTGCAATTATATCAACTGGCATGGTGGCGAGCATTTTTTCGACTTCTTTTACAGTAAACGCTTTTGTTCCAACGCTTTCCATTTTATCCCAAAGCACATCGGAGACCGATAGCCAAGGCTTGAATTTCAGCAAAGCATGCTTTACCCAAAAAAGATAAGCCAGCACGCTATGCCTATGGTATATCATGATTTTCGCTCTGCCGCCGGGCTTTAGAGTTCGCACTATTTCTCTCATAGCCTTTTCGGTATTAGGAGTGTGGTGTATCACTCCCCAGCTCCACACAAGGTCGAAAGTGCCATCTTCAAATGGCAGATTTTCGCTATCAGCAACTAATACATCTTCGGCAGTAAAGCCGTATAATTGCAAGCGTCTGCGTATGTGTTCGCATGCCTGTTCGGTTAAATCAACACCCGTTACTTTCGCCCCGGCTCTTGCCCATTGCAAAAAATCAGTGCCTGCACCCACTCCAACCTCCAGCACTTTTTTCCCATGCCAGCGAGTAAATTCGGCAAAGGAGAAAATTTCTGGCTGAATTGAATAGCGGTCTTGTTCTATTTCTTCAAAGTAATCTATCGAATATTTTTCTTTATCGGTTATCCAAGTTCCGCAAGTTTGGTTATTCCAGAACTCTTTAACTTCGGTTTTTAACTCTTTGCTGTTCATATATTTTATGTTAATCGTTTTTCAAAAGCATATTCAAAAATACAAAATTTTTATCAAATTATTCCAAATAATGCATTGGAAGCTCCGGCTGAGTTCATATCCGCTGTTTTCTAAATAGGGCTGTCTTATAAGGTTTCTAATACATTATTTGGGTTTAATCCCGAAGGGATTTAATGTTTGTAGAAAATAAGATTGCATAACTTAATGCGACTCCTACGGAGTCGTATAATGTTAAACCAATGCGACTCATACGGAGCCGTATAAATCTCCGATTATTCATTACTACAAACATTTGAACCCTTTGGGTTCGTTACTATTTGGCTTTAAGATGTCCTACACTTCAAAAGTGTAGGACATCTGGAGAACAGCGGACGCTCTCACCTATTACCTTATGAGACAGCTCCACCTCTAAAAGGCAAATATTCCCTTTCGAACGCAGTATTTTGGCTAAATAATGAATAAATTATAATTGCATATTGCTTATAAAAATATTAATTTAATCTAAACGTTTCTTACGCATCAATATTTATTTTCTATGGCTTAGTGGAGTTAAAATGACTGGAACGAAAATTACTGTATCCAATGGTGTTTTGAATGTGCCAAATGACCCAATTATTCCTTTTATCGAAGGCGATGGGACTGGCAGAGATATTTGGGCTGCATCAGTTAGGGTTTTTGATGCCGCAGTCGAGAAAGCGTATAAAGGCAGCAAGAAAATTATTTGGAGGGAAGTATTAGCTGGCGAAAAGGCGTTTAATCAGACTGGCGAATGGCTACCCCAAGAAACGCTCGATGTGATTAAAGAGCATATTATTGCTATTAAAGGACCTTTGACAACACCCGTCGGTGGCGGTATCCGCTCGCTAAATGTTGCGTTAAGACAAATATTAGACTTATACGTGTGCTTGCGTCCTGTTCGCTGGTTCGATGGAGTGCCTTCTCCAGTAAAGCAGCCGGAGCTTTGCGATATGGTTATTTTCCGCGAAAATTCCGAAGATATTTATGCGGGTATAGAGTGGCTGGCGCAAACTGACGAAGCCCGCAAAGTAGTGAATTTCTTGCAAAATGAGATGGGCGTAACGAAAATCCGTTTCCCTGAATCTTCTTCTATCGGCATCAAGCCTATTTCTATCGATGGAACTAAAAGATTAATCCGCGATACAATAGAATATGCTTTGAAGCACAACAAGCCATCTGTTACTTTTGTGCATAAAGGCAATATTATGAAATTTACCGAAGGTATGTTCAAGGAATGGGGCTATGACGTTGCCGAGCAAGAATATGGCGATAAGGTATTTACTTGGCGGCAATACGATAAAATTAAAGCCGAAAAGGGCGCTGCCGAAGCCGATAGAGTGCAAGCCGAAGAGTTAGCTAAAGGCAAACTTCTGGTTAAAGACTTTATAGCCGATGCGTTCTTGCAGCAGATTTTGCTGCGTCCAGCAGAGTATTCTGTAATTGCAACTATGAACTTGAATGGCGATTATATCTCCGATGCTCTCGCGGCTATTGTCGGTGGGATTGGAATAGCGCCGGGAGCTAATATTAATTATCTCACTGGGCATGCAATTTTTGAAGCGACACACGGCACTGCACCGAAATATGCGGACTTGGATAAAGTCAATCCGGGCTCGGTTATTTTATCGGGTGTGCTAATGTTTGAACATCTTGGCTGGCAAGAAGCTGCCGATTTGATTGTTGCAGGATTGGAAAAATCTATTTCGCAAAAGCGCGTTACTTATGATTTTCATGGACTTATGGACGGTGCAACTTTGCTAAAATGCTCCGAGTTCGGCTCTGCTATAATCGAAAATATGTAGCGATGCTATTGATATAACCCAAATAATGCAATAGAAACATTAACCTCAACCCCAAACCCCTTCTCCAAGTGGAGAAGGGGTTAGTAAAAATAGATGTCCTACACCTTCGAGGTGTAGGACATCTTAAAGCCAAATAGGAAAGAATCCGAAGGATTCAAATGTTTGTAGCAAGGAAGAATAGGTGAGTTATACGACTCCGTAGGAGTCGCATTATACACATAATTTTATTTTCTACAAACATCAAATCCCTTCGGGATTTTTTGGTTTTCTCCAATCTTGCCATTTGGAAGCAGTCGTAAGGCGAGCCTCATCGGATTTTTTGCATTAGAATTTTTGTTTGTAGGCAATAATTCGTATTTTTGTTTAAAATTGTTTAATTAAGCAAATGCGAAATGAATAGGCTTTTTTTGATTTTAATTGTGGCTGTGGCTTTTGCAACTGATGCCACATCGCAGATAGTTATCAATGAAGTATGCTCGATGAATGGCGGGCATTATTACGACGAAAATAACAAATCGCCCGATTGGATAGAACTGTATAATAATTCTGATAAATCGGTCAACTTAAAAAATTGGCGTATCTTTGATAAAAATGACTATGCCAATGCTTACGTGCTGCCCGATACTTTGATGCCACCCAATTCTTATTTAATAGTCCACTGCTCGGGCGACAGCCGCGTAACCCGCGATAATTTTATAATTCGCTCAAGTGGATATGGGATTGTCGATTATTTTGAAAGCGATGAATTTTCCTATTATTATTTGCCGGCAGCAGACAATTTTAAATTTTCCGTTAATATTAGAGCGCTGAAAGCCGCAAACGTTCATGACGCAGCGGGCTTGATGTTTCGGGAATCGCTAACGAGTAAGTCTGCTTATTATGGGATTTTTGGACGTATAAAAACAGCGTTTTCTTATAAATTTTTATGGCGAGAAGAGCCGAATACAAAGCCACAGCAACTCCTATCCGAATATGGGTTGAACTATCCCAACGCATATTTATCCATTGCCCGCGAAGGCGATACGTTAACGCTTGCGATTACGGATTCTACGGGCTATATCATTGAAAGCAAAGCTATTTATTATCCTGCTGAAAAATCTTTATATGCTGGAATTGCCGTTTCTGCCACTAATAGAGAGCGATATATAGAAGCAGTGTTTAATAATTTGAAAGTCAATGGCGAGCGATATGATTTCGCAAACTTGCAATTTGCAAAAATAGGCTATTTCCCAGACGGCAATGCTTATTATGGTGGCGAAATACACGCCAACTTCAAATTAAGTTCCGAAGGCGAAACAGTTTATCTATGGAATGCTTCAAAAAAACTTGTCGATGAGCTATCATTTGGAGTTATCGGCAATGATTATTCTTATGGCAGAAGCAAATCAGACAGCAATATCAAAAGGTATTTCGATACTCCAACTCCTGCGACGGAAAACGGCGAGGGCTATATATCTGTGCTGGAGCCACCACGCATTGCTTTAAAATCTGGCTGGTATGATAATGCACAAACAACGTCAATAAGCCACTCAGACCCAAATGTAGAAATTTACTATACTATAGATGGTTCAGACGTAACCAAAGCTAATGGTAAGCGATACGGCGGCGAACTAATATCGATAGACAGCTCTATGTCAATAAGAGCTAAAGCATTTAGCGAGGGCTATATACAATCAAAAACGGCAACCAACAGCTACTTTGTCAAAGATTCATTTAATTTGCCAGTCGTTTCAATCGTAGCTGCTCCAGATGATTTATACGGCAGCAGCGGCGTATTTAATCTGAACAATGCTTGGGCTAAAATCGAGAAAAAAGTGTATTTTGAGTTCTGGGAAGACAGCCGCTCGCCTGCGTATACTTCGGAATGTGGCATTCAGCTTACAGGCTCTACATTTAAAATTCCAAATCAAAAGCCATTTAGGCTATACGCGAGAGATAGATATGAAGGCGATTCGTTCAACTATAGTTTTTTCGCCGATAAAACAAAATTCCCATATAAAAAGCTATGGCTAAGAACAGGCAGCACAGATGGGCAAGGCACTTTAATCAGAGACATCTTAGCTAATTTACTAATCGAAGATTCTAAAAGCGTTGAAGTTCCTAACTCGCGAATATGCGTGGTCTATATTAATGGCGAATATAACGGCATATACTTTTTAAAAGAATATATTGATGATAATTATATTGAAAGCAAATACGGAATTGATAGGGCATCAGTCGATCTCTTGGCTAATTCTGGAATAGCAAAAGAAGGCAGCAGCAGGGATTTTGCAGAATTGCTAAGCACGATTGAGCAGTATGACTTTTCGAAAGAGCAGGGCTATTTGATTATAGAGCAACTGATTGATATTAATAGCTTTATAGATTATCTCGTGCTAAATTTGAACACTGCTAATTATGATTGGGGCATAAATAATGTGAAATTCTGGAAGTCCGCATTATACGACAACAAATGGCGGTGGATTTTGCACGATTTAGATGGAGCATATTCCAACTCTTTTGGCTCATCTGTCAATGCTTTCAATACTCTATATCAAGAAAATAGTGCAATTGGCGTTTTATTCAAAAATTTTGCAAAAAATCAGGTATTTAGAGATAAATTTATTAATAGAGCTGCGGACTTAATGAATAGCAAGCTCCATAAAAATCTTGTTATTAGCAAAGTCGATTCGCTATTTAATATAATCGAGCCAGAAATAGACAGGCATATCAATAAATGGTCTATTCCAAGCAGTTGGGGAAAAAGCATAGATAGCTTAAAAGATATTATTTTTAATAGGACAGACCATTTTCGTTATCATATAACTCAGGAGTTTGATTTATCGGGATATTATCATATTGCAGTGAATGATGTCGATACCGCCGCAGGTTATACTAAATTGAACAGCCTAAATTTGATGTCTAAAAACTGGGCTGGATTTTATTTCAATGATGTTCCGATTTCGCTTTCTGCAATTGCTTATCCCGGATATTCTTTTGCAGGCTGGGGGCATTCGTCGCTTGATGCAAACAAAAATCAGCTAATTGCCTTCAACGAAAATAGTATTTTATACCCTAAATTTAAAGTCGATGGCACTGCAACCGCCAAAGACCCTGTTATTAACGAAATCATGTATAAAGCAAGCAGCAACCAAGATTGCAAAGATTGGGTAGAGCTATATAATCCAAATCCATTTGCAATAGACATTTCTAATTGGATGCTTAAAGATGACAAAGATAAAAATGCGTTTACTTTTTCCGAAGATACCCAAATTGCGGCAAGCGGATATTTAGTAATTGCCGAAAACCTTTCCAAATTCAGAGCAGTGTATCCAGCTGTGGATAATGTTATTGGCGAATTTGCCTTTGGGCTATCTTCAAGCGAAGATATGGTTCGGCTTTTCGACGATAAGGGCAAGCTGATTGATATGGTTCATTATAAATCTACTAAGCCTTGGGACGCAAATGCAAACGGCACAGGGCGAACGCTTGAGCTGATAGATCCGCTCCAAGACAATAGCAAAGCTGAAAACTGGCGGGCATCTGCCGAAAGCGGTGGCACGCCGGGCAGGCAAAACTCCGTATATGTTAGCATAGAAGAGCCGATAAGTTTACCCGCAAGTTTGGAAGCAACGGTTTATCCCAATCCTGCCAGCGAATTTGCAAATATATATTTTAACTCGCCGGCTTTTGATTATTACACGATAGAAATTTTTAATGCTATGGGAGAAAAATTAAAGCATGTATATAATGGCTATATCGAGAGCGGTAGCTTTATGATTTCTACGGAACTAACAAGCATGCCTTATGGTATATATTTTATAAATATTAAAAATTCTACGGAGCAAAAAACTGTGAAATTTGTGATTGCAAATTAATATTTTGCAGAGCGTTTTGCCATAAAAAGTTTTTGCTAGCTAAATTTTTTATTGTGATACTTTTGAGATATTATATTAAATTTGACTTAGTTTTTTGAAAAATTAGTCGCTGTTTTGAAAATGAAAGAGAAGAAATTGAAGGAAATTATTGCTGAGGGAGAATCGAGCCTTCTCGAGTTCAAGCGCAAAGCGACTACGCCCACAAAAATAGCAAAAGAATTAGCCGCGTTGGCTAATACAAAAGGCGGCTTGCTTATCATAGGGGTTGATGATGATGGCACCATTGTCGGTGTGCGAAGCGAAAAAGCAGAGGTAGATATAGTCGAGCAGGCATGTGGCTTTTATGTTTTTCCGCCGATTGAGCCTAAAATTGAAATAGTCGATTGCAAGGACAAAGATCTTGTGGTCGTCGGCATAGAGGAAAGTCGCCGAAAGCCGCATTTGGTGGAAGTAGAAGAGCCAGACACCAAAAAGATTGTAAAGCGGGCATATATCAGGCTTGCGGACAAATCTGTGATTGCCAGCAAAGAAATGTATAGGCTGATGAACTCGCAAGCCAGCGGCGCTCCGCTGAAAATTAGCATCGGCGATAGAGAAAAGCGATTATTCGCCTATCTTGAGAAAAATGAAAAGATTACCGTGAGAGAGTTTGCGACTATTGTTAATATCTCGCGCCGACGAGCAGAAAAAATACTAATTGACCTTGTCAGAGCAAATGTAATATTAATACACAACGACACTTCCAATGATTATTTTTCGCTTGCTCCAAATGTGAAATAGCTGTATTATAATAATTTAAATCGCACTTCGTAAATTACATTTGAATTATTAATTGCGTGATTTGAGGAATATAATGAAAATTGGAATTATTATTGAAACGAAGGAACATGAAAAGGCGTGGAACGCTTTTAGATTTGCAGTAAATGCTATAAAGCACTCTCATGAAGTCAAAGTGTTCCTTATGGGAGAGGCTGTGGAATGCGAAGGGCTAACCCACGATAAATATAATGTCGACCAGCAGTTACGAAAATTTATTGAGATTGGCGGCGAACTGCTTGCCTGCGGCACTTGCCTAAAATCGCGGCAATTAGATTCCGCTACATCTTGCCCTATTTCTACAATGGATGATTGCCTCGAAATGGTGCTATGGGCAGATAAGACCGTTACATTTTAAGAAATAGTTTTAAGATGGGGCTGGCTGTAAGGTAAGTTTATCTTTCTTTAGATGTCCTACATCTTTTGTCTGAATCATGATTTTCTGGATTAAAGGATTAGCAAGATTATTTTTATTCTAAATTATTCATTATAAATTCTAACTGACTATGTCTTTAGGCAATGGGGCATGCCCCATTGTCTATTCGCGGTTCTCCAGATGCCCTACAGCTTCGAGGTGTAGGACATCTTAAAGCCAAATTATAACGAACCCGAAGGGTTCAAATGTTTGTAGTAATGAATAATCGGAGATTTATACGGTTCCGTAGGAGTCGCATTGGTTTAACATTATACGGCTCCGTAGGAGTCGAATTATATTATGCAATCTTATTTTCTACAAACATCAAATCCCTTCGGGATTAAACCCAAATAATGCAGAAGAAACATTATTAGACAACCCCATCTGGAAAAACAGCGGATAGGCAATAGAAAAGTTCCCACCGCATCATTTAAATTCCAACCAAGCATTGCAATAACATTGCACTCTTTTACGTTACATTTTAATATATTATTCATCAAAGTATAGGCTTTATCAATGAGAAGACTTGTATTTATGCTCGTTTTGCTTGTTTGGGCTGTGCCGTATTCATTAGCAGCGCAAAACGAGACAAAACTATTACGCTACCCAAATACTTCTAAAAGCGAACTTACTTTTAGCTATGCAGGGAACATTTACGTTGTTCCTATCACAGGCGGAATAGCCCGAAAACTGACTTCGTCAGCAGGTTTGGAGTATTTTCCACGATTTTCTCCCGATGGCAATACGATTGCTTTTCTTGGCGAATATGATGGAAACCCAGAAATTTATACTATTCCAAGCATTGGCGGAATGCCCAAAAGACTGACTTATTCTATGGATATGCCCGATATTTCGGAGCGACAAGGTCCAGCAAAAATAATTATGCAATGGACAAGCGACGGGCAAAACATACTTTATCGCTCAAGAGAAGAGAGCTGGAACGTGCTCACAGGCAAGTTATACCTTGTGCCATCAGGAGGCGGGCTGCCCAAAGATGTGCCCGTTGCTCGCGGCGGCTTTGCATCGCTATCGCCCGACGGCTCAAAAATGGCATTTAATAGGATTTTTAGAGAGTATAGGACTTGGAAACGCTATCGCGGCGGGCAAGCCGACGATATTTGGATATATGATTTGAAAACTAGAGAACTTGAGAATATCACTAATAATCCCGCTCAAGACATCATTCCTATGTGGACTGGTAATAAAATCTATTTCTTATCGGATAGAGATAAAACGATGAATCTTTTTTGCTATGATTTAACTACCAAGCAGACCAAAAAAGTTACCAATTTTTCTGAATATGACGTAAAATTTCCTTCATTGGGCAAAGAGCATATAGCATTTGAAAATGGTGGGGAAATATACACTTTAAAAGTAGAGAATGATTATCTGCAAAGGGTCGAAGTCATAGTTGCTGACGATAATAATGACTTTAGACCGGGCTTTGTAGATGTGAGAAAATATATAAATAATTTTGAAATTTCGCCTGATGGAGCGAATGCTTTATTCTCCGCTCGTGGCGATATATTCGTAGTGCCAGAAAAAGATGCAAACATCAGAAATTTAACTAATTCCAACGGCTCGCATGAGCGAAATCCCACTTGGTCGCCCGATGGGAAATGGATAGCTTATATCAGTGATGAAACTGGCGAAAATGAAATATATTTAATCAAACCCGACGGAACTGGAAAGACGCAATTGACTAACGATGCTAAAAGCTATCGCTGGGAATTGCTGTGGTCGCCCGATAGCAAGAAAATTCTAAATTCGGACAAAGCGATGAGGCTATTTTATGTGGATATCGATACTAAGCAAACGACTGAGATTTTCAAGTCGAAGAGCTGGGAAATTCGTGATTTCCAATGGTCGCCCGATAGCCGTTGGGTAGCTTTCACCGATAATGTGAATAATCAGCTATCGATGGTCTATCTCCACTCTATTGAAACTCGCAAAACAGTGCCCATAACGTCTGAATTTTTTGAGTCAAGCGGTGCGGAATTTTCTGCCGATGGTAATTATTTATTCTTTAAATCCAAGAGGACATTTAATCCGACAATTGGCGAATTTGAATATAATTTTGTCTATAATAATTTAGAGAAAATATATGGCGTTACGCTAAAAAGCGATTTGAAAAGCCCATTAGTAAAGTTCGAGCAAACCGCAGATTCCAGCGAAGAACCAGCAGAGGAGCCAGCAGCTAAAAAGCGCAGCGGCGGCAAAGCAAAAGATATTAAAGATGCGGGTATGATGATTGATTTAGATGGTATTATGGATAGGATATTCGAGTTTCCAATGCCTGCGGGGACTTATTGGGGGCTAAGCGCCACAAAAGGTAAATTATATTATGTCCGCGCTAAAGATGCCACACCGCCAGCTTTATATAGCTTTGATTTTGAGACGTTAGAAGAGGAAAAAATAGGGGACTTTAGCAATTACTCAATGTCTAGCGATTTCAAAAAAATATTAGTGCGAAGCG
>JAKIZN010000034.1 GCA_022708005.1 Bacteroidota bacterium
AATCGTTATCAACGGCTTGAAATGCTTTCCAATATTGACGGATATAGTCGCCGAATCCACGCAGTCAGCGGTATTGGTTTGTATAACTTTCAGCGAGCCAACTGTAACGCTATCCCACCACCTAACTCTAATAGTGCTTGTGCCTTGCCCGCTTATTATACTCCCTTTATTTATTTGCCATTCATACTTATCTTCGGGATAATCTTGAACTGAATAATTTGCTACAGAACCACTGATAACGGACTTTGCGCCGGTGATAATTGGCTTGGGCAATTCTATCACATTGATATAAAGAGTATCGGAAGCCACGTTTCCAAATTCATCGCTAACGGTTAACGTGTATTTCTGACTATCTTGGGGTATAATCATGCTGAAAGACGAATCAGGCGAAGATAAACCCGTTTGTGGAGACCATTGGTATGACAGCGTTCCAAATCCACCTTCTGCCTCTGCGCCAACATAAACGCTATCGCCTCTGCATAAATTAATTTCATTAGTGCCGATGCTTTCTTCAAAGCTCAAATCTATCAAATTCGGTCTCAATCTTAGCAAAAACACATCGGATTTGCTCGAATCTCCGTGTGCCTCTTGAAAAGCGTTAGCAGTCGTTGGGAAATCAGGCGATGCAGTCCAGCCAGTTACCCAAACGGAGAAGTCCGGTAGTGGATAAATTGAATTGCCGACATCTTGCATTTTCCCGCCAATATATGTGGAGTAAAGCAATTTACTAAGATTGGGCGACAGCTTTGAGACAAATGCGTCTGTGCTGTCGACGTACTTCTTTTGGAAAGCCCTGCGAGTTACTGGAAAGTCGGGCGAAGTTGTCGTTCCAACTACATATACATTGCCGAGCGAGTCCAATGAAATGCTATGCGCTCTTTCTGTGCCTCTTCCACCAATAAATGTTGAGTGCAGCAACGATTCGCCAGTAAAATTAATTTTTGAAACAAATATATCACCAAAAATACTGCCTGTTACGCTATTATTATAACTTTCGTCGAACGCTCCAGCGACAATAGGAAAATCCGCTGATTCAGTCAGCCCTGTAACATACATATTGCCATCGCCGTCCAAGCACAGCCCATATAATTGATCTCTGCCTTTGCCACCGAGATATGTCGAAAAAACTATTGCCGAGCCAGACGAATTAAGTTTCAACAAAAAGGCATCGCCGATGCTGCCGTTTTTCACAGAATCACTATTTACTTTGCTAGAGGCATACTTTGATGTTGGAAAGTCTGATGAGCGGGTTATCCCACCAATTACAGCGCCTCCCATGTTATCCACTGCAATAGTTTGCCCAAAATCATCGAATTGCCCACCAAAGTAAGTTGAGTATAAAAGCCGATAATCATCGTTTGAAAACTTTGCAGCAAAGCCGTCTCTCCCGCCGCTATTTGCTGTGTCTAATGCGTTTGTAGTTGTTCGGAAATCTGTCGAGCTGGTGTATCCTGTTAAATATACATTGCCGTACTTATCTAGCGCTATGCCTTGAGCGTAGTCGTCGCCTTTGCCACCGAACAGCGTCGAAAATAAAAGAGAATCGCCAGAATGCTTTATTTTAGTCAAAAACACATCAAATCCGCCAATATCAAATGTATCTATTGCACCTTTTGTGTAAGGAAAAGCCCTAAGTGAGAATGTATAGCCAGAAATGTATATATCACCAAATTTATCGATAGCCAAGCATTCGCCGTGATCATCTCCATAGCCACCGAGATACGTCGAAAACAGCAAATTTTCGCCAGTAGAATCGAATTTCGAGATAATCACATCATAAAAATTAAGCATTGTATCTAATTTGTTATCATAACTGCCAACGGTTGTGGGATAATCAATAGAATTAGTGGCGCCCACTATAACAACGTTCCCTAAGGAATCGAGCTCCATAGCCCTCGCTACATCATATTTAGAGCCACCCAAGAAAGTGGAATATACAATGGGATCTATCGTTATTGAATTTGCTCTATTATAGCCCTCCAACTTAAATGAGATACTTTTATCGTTATTGAAAATAAAATTTGATTTAATCAAGTCGCCATTTGAATTATCGTAGGCGAGCAGCTCGCTATGCCTTTGCTCTAAATATGGTGTGGATAAAATCAAAGCGTTGCCTCTAATTTGCTGTGAAGTTGCTCCTTGAATAGATAGCTTAATATCATCAGGGTTAGCGCCCGGTTTCAGCAGAAAATCGTAAGCAAAATTGCCATTTTTGAAATACAAAATTAAATCAATATTGGAGTAAAGCTCGCTGATAACCAAGCTATCATATTCGCAAAGATTGGTAGCAGATTTTGAACCCAAGAAAAAGTTTACTTTTGAAGCAGCGGGCGATTTGGCTATGGGATTAAACTTCGAGATGGCGTTAAACTGCACGCTGATAGCAGAGCCGTATCGCCTATCGCTATCGACTGACTTATAGTCGAACAATATCGAGCCGCTGCTTAGCCATATATTGCAATCGGCAGTTTTAGCAAAGTAAAGCACGCTATCGCAGAATTGCCCTTGATTTTCTACAAATCCAGCTTTGGCAACTCCAATGGAAAGCATTAAAAGTATGATGTAAAGTGTATTTTTCATAGCCCTATTCGAACAATAAAACAATTTGTTGCGATATGCCTTTATCGCTAAAAAGCATTAAAAAATAAACGGCTTTGGGTAGTTTTGACGTATCTAAAAGAATTGTATTACTATCGGCTGTGCCACTTTTCAAAACTCTGCCTTCCATATCGCATAGATAGTAATTAGTAAACTCGCTATCGCTATTGATAATAGCAAATTTACTGCCACTCACAATGCTATATTTTGTAATCTTATTATCGGCTTTAGCGTCTTCTACTTTAGAATACCTTTCGTAGCTATTTATATAAATATCGCTGATGTTCCAGCCGTCGTAATTACCGCCCGCATCGGAGAGCAGCCCAAATCTTAACTTAATTTTTTTGCCCGCGAACTCGCTCAAATCAATATTTTGCCTAAAATAATCGAAGAAATTCCCCTGCAAGTAAAATTTGCCTGCTTGCTGCCTGCTGCTATTTAGCCCAAGCCCTTCCACCATACGGTCTGATTTTAGATTTTTCCAGCTTGCACCGCCATCTGTGGAAACTTCCACTACTCCCGCATCCCAAGTGTTTTCTATGAACAGTTTTGAATTGAAAATAAGTTCGGCAGTTTCGGCAGCAGGTATATCGATAGGCGAACTGCTTGTAATATAATTATTTGCGAAATTGCTATATCGCCTGAACGGGCTGCAAGCCAATACATTTTTATTAAGCAAACTATCAAACTCAAGCCCCCACTCGCCGCTATCCCAATTGCTTAAAGTGCCATCGAATAAATCAATTTTATGCGGAGCGTACAGCCTTGCAAACAGTGTATCTTTGCGGGTTAATCCATCTTCTTGGATTATCTCAATTTCAAATGCAGACATAGAGCCATTTTCGTAACTGCTTTGCACGTAAAGTTCTGCGATAATTTTCTTACTTTCTCCCACAAGCAAAGAAATATCGGAGAACTCCGAATCTGATAGTCCGATGCCGTCTGATAAGGAGCTAATCCGCACTGTGGCATTTTCTAACTGCGAAGCTCCAATATTTGCTATTTCAAGCTCGATGCTGCTATTGGGCAAGCCGTAATTTATATTAAAATCAATCACTCTGCAATTTTGCGATGCACTAAATAAAAATTCATAGCTCATTTTTAAATTATCTTTGCAAATTCGCTCGATATTTTCAATTGGACACCAGAAATTATCCGCAACGTCTCCAACTTCTGCGGTAAAAGCGTATATTTTATTTTTATCGTCAGACTCAAAATACATCCAATCGTCTGAGTTCCCACGCGAAGAATAGTTTAAAGTCTGCAAATCCAAGCCATAAACATAGCGATTTTCCTTTGTTGAATAAAATGCAAACTTTCTAAATAGCGTAGAATCTGGAGTGTCATAAGGGAAAGCGCTCCAAGGATATATCAGCAAATTGCCGTAAGAGTGATAATTGACGGCAATTTTAAAGTTGTTTTTTTCGCAAAGGCTTTTGATTGCTTGAGTTTCAGGTTCGGAAAAAGGAGCAGTGCCTCGGTAATTATCTATTCGCGGGTTGTCGCTTGAGCCGCCGACGGGGCTGTCCCAAAATTTATATGGTCCATAATTGCGGTTTAAATCTATTCCATAAGCATTTTCACTGACCTTGCGACGATTTTTTCTCCACATACCGCCGCCCATCGGATAATTTTGCTCGTTGTAGCAATACCCATCTGGATTGACTATCGGCACAACAAATATATTACGGTTATTAATCAGATATTCTGCCGTGCTATCATGATTTTTATAGCCATCGAGCAAATTTTTGATAAAATATAGCAATGCCATTCCGCTTGCGGGTTCGCGAGCGTGGTGCAAAGCTGTAAGCAACACATCGGCACTCTCTTTTGACGTATTCGGGTTGCCAAATTCGTATAAATAAATTTCTCTGCCTTCGCAAGAGCTACCGATTATTTCTTTTCGCACTATGTTCGGAAATTCTGCCAAAAGCGAGTCATATTCAGCAATAAACTCCGAAAAGGTGAAAAATCCGCCCATAGAGCCATATTTAAAATTTACTGATTGTATTTTATCTAAATTGTTTGAAATATATGGCTTATTCCGATTTTCTATATAAGACGAATAATCATCTATGAGTATGCTAAATTTATAACTATATGATTTTAAAGAATCTATGACCGCATCATTTGCAATGAAAACGCAAAGGCTATCGGTTCGTAAAATATCTTGCCTTTCAAGTCCGCTATTTAGTAGGATTTCAAGCAACTTGCCATCAGGATTTGCAACTTCAAAAACTGAATATTTTTCTGCAACGGCGGTTTGCGAGAGCAGTAGCATTAGCAAAGTGGCTAATTTTAGAATTTTCGTCATATTAAGTTTTATATTTGTCGTAATCGCTTTTATTTTCAATAGCATTTATTTTTAATTCTAATTCACAAAACTAATAATTTAGCTATATAAATGCAAGAAATTTTTGGAACGTTGCCGCAGTTATGAAACGCAGGCAAGCAGACGGCATCGGCTCAAAAGCAAAGGGCTGTCCCACTTGTTTTTGCAGGGCAGCCCTTTACAATCTTTTCAAAAAATTTATTCGCCGTTTTGCTTTTTCGATTTATTCATACTCAACTTGCCAATATCTTGGCGAGAAAGCCTTCTGCCACCGATAAAACGATTTTTGTAATAAGTGCTTTGCAGCGACGAAACTGTAACTCCAAATCGAGAACTTGCGTGAGCAAATAAATTATCGCCCAAATAAATACCCACGTGGGAAGCAAATTTGCGAGAATAAGTATGGAAAAATATCAAATCGCCAAATTCTAAGTTATTGAACGTTATCTTTCTGCCAACTGTAACTTGCTCGCGAGCCGTGCGTGGAAGAAGAATATCAGCACATTCGATAAAAATTCTTTGCGTCCAGCCCGAGCAATCAATAGCCTTATTGGAAGTGCCACCAAATTTATACGGTGTGCCGAGCCAATCCATAATTTTGTCCATAATCACAGTTTTCTTCATGCCATAGTCAGTTTTTTCGTCATTGCCAGTAACAAATTGCAGCCATAGAGTCTTCAGGTCGTCAATATTGATAGCGACGTCGTCCTCTTGCTCAAGTTCGGCAACATCTTCGCCTAAGTCGCCAAGTTCAAAATTGTCAGATAAATCTTCGCCGTCATTGTCTATATTAAATTGTTGTGCGTTCTCTACGTTTGATTCGATGCCTGCAAGCTCGCTTACAGTTGCTGAGGAATTTTTTATTATGTCAATTGCTTGTGCCCGTGCCGCTCTTGGGTTGTATTTTGTTGATGATGCCCGTGAGGATGTCCGCTTTTTCCTTGCCGATGATTCATTTAATCCGCTCAACAGCAAAATTGGAATTAGCAGTATTATAATTAGTGGTTTTACTTTCAAATTCAATAGTCGCATTTTCAGTACCAATTTTTTCACAAAACAATTAATAAGGTTATTATACCTTAAAATAAATTTTTATTTTTACGTTCTAATAAAAAGAAACGCTATAAAAAATAAGTGTGCAATAAATTACACAACTAACGAATGCAATTAACAAAATTATTTGAGAACCACCAAAAATAATTTTATTTTATTAATATACTTTAATTTATTTTTCATTTTTGTTGGACTTTATTTACTTTTATTCATTAAAAGACAAAGCAAAAAAAGCCGCATAATTCAAAAAATACAGTTAATTTTGACAATTATTTGATAAAAAATGGTAAAAATATGAAAATTTCACTAATTCAGTTCGCCCCGCAGCTCTTTAATCGAGAATATAATCACAATTATATTATTAACAGCATAAAAAATGATAATTCTGATATAATTGTATTTCCAGAGCTTGCACTATCGGGCTATTATTTTCTAAATAGAGAGGAATCGCTCGCAAATGCTTATGATTTTAACTGCGATGAAATGAATGCGTTCAAATATCTTGCCGAGCAGTTAAATAAAATTATAGTTATAGGCTTTGTCGAAAAGTCTGGGGAAAAAGTATTCAACTCTGCTGGTTTGTTTTTTCCAGATAGTAGTTTTAACTGCGTCTACCGCAAAACTCATTTATTTTACAAAGAGCATAATGCTTTCGATAGAGGCGATACAGGATTCTTTAACGTTAAGTATCCCGATATGGATATTAATATTGGCGCTATGATTTGCTACGATTGGCGATTTCCAGAAGCGGCGAGATGTCTTGGGCTGCTGGGCGCCGATTTAATTGTATGCCCATCTAACTTAGTAACTCCGCTATGGCCAAAGGTTATGCCCGCCAGAGCAATCGAAAACAAGGTATACTTAGCTGTTGCAAATCGCTATGGCACAGAAACCAGAGACGGCGAAACACTGCTGTTTAATGGAAAAAGCGCCCTGTACGACTTTTATGGCAACGAACTATGCCAAGCCGCGCCTGAAGGCGACGCTGCCATAGCAACAGATATATTTCCAGAGAAAACTCGCGAAAAATCATTTAATCCAATTAATCATATTTTTAAGGATAGAATCCCAGAAAAATACTCTGTTCTTTTTTAAACACAAATAGTGCAGAAGAAACTCTATCTGAATGCGTATCCGTAAGGAAATATCAGACTTTAAGATGTCCTACACCTCGAAGGTGTAGGACATCTGGGAAACTGACGTTCTCGCCTATTACTTTACAACAATAACTTTTCTTATGGCTGATGTTTTTGAGCTTGTTACTTTTACAAAATATATGCCTGATGGCAGCGGAGTGGTATTGACTATCAGCTCGCCCTCAAAAAATTCTTGCTTGCCGACTACTTCGCCATAGCTGTTATATATTTCAATAAATGCAGGCGTCATAGAACTCCCAAGCTCAATGGTAAAATGATTGGTAGATGGATTTGGATATATATTGAAATAGCCGTCTATCAAAGCATTATTCCATTTGGGATCGGTGCAACCATTAGCAAAGAAATCATCGAGATATTGCAGTCTTGCGCTTAGCCAACTCGGCACTAAAGAAATATCAGTGGCAGGATAATGATAATCTGCCCATGCTATTTCTTCCCTTTCGTAGGCGCCATTTTTAAGAAGATTGCTATAGTTTTGCTGGTAAATATCGGCAACATTCTCAAGCGTTAATATATTTTCCCGCAACTGCTCCCACCTTGCTTTAGCCTTATAGAAAAAGCCTTCTGTGGAGCAATCGCAAATCGCTCTATCGTAAAGCCCATTGCTCAGTATCCAATCAGTATTTTCATAATACTGCCCATCCCAGCGCAAGCCCATAGTGCCGTCCAAATCCCATGGCACATAAAAATAAGGCTCGTTTCTATCATATCTCGCTACCCAAATATTTTTCCCCGTGTTATCTGCGGCAAAGGTAACATTCAGAAATAAAAAATAATCTATCAAATTCTCGAAATTAAATCTCTTTTTGTAGTTTGTATAAAATTCTTTATCGGGCGAATTAACTACAAAGTCTATAAAATCACGCAAGTTATCCCAATTTGGCTCTATTTCTTTGGGGTAATCATACTCAAATCCAGCCCAATACTTTTCTCCATTAATCGCAGGCGGGCATGCGGTATAGATAGTTGCGCCGCCTTCCCAAGTTATCCCCTTATATAGTTCGCCGCGAGTGCGTCCATCAAATTTAACCAACTTGAGCTGCTTGCGATCTACCCTCTCGCCAACTGCAAAGATGCCCATATAAATACCATTGACAAATATTTCCGCATATTTGTTCTCTATCCCGCACTTAGCCGACGGTTCTTCGCTCTTATAATAAACGTTGTATATATTGTTCCATAGCTCGTTGCCAGAAACGCTCCTTACTCTAAGCGGTTCATTTTGCATTGAATTAAAATTCCAATCGTCGTCGCTTCTCATGCCAAATAAGCGAACGTCCTTAGTGATGGCGCCTACCGCGTCAGCCCAAAACTCTACTCTATAAGACTTTTTTGCTGCCCAAATCGAAGAGCCACCGCGGTATTTTATGCCAACGCCAGACGTCATAACGTCGCCGTTCTTCTCGCTGATTGTTACATTAGCAAATACTTTCGCAGTATCGTTTATTTCATTTTGGGTGCTGATTTCAATTATAGGCAACTCCGTAAAATATAGTAAATAAGTATCGCCGTTTAAGAGCGTTTTATATGCTTGCCCTATTTTTATGCTATCATAATTGAAATTTAATAGGTATTCATCGCCGAGTTTGATGGCGTGCGGATTGGGAACACTTTGAATTGTAGCAATATCTTGATTGATAATGATTAATCGCTTTGAAAAGTCAATGTGATACATATTGCCGAGTATATCTATGTATTCGTTAGGATAGACATAGCTCGTCATTATCATAGCCACAAAAACTATAAAAAAAGCGATCTTTTTCATCAGCTTAAAGCATTCATATAATTCAATTTCAACAAGCTATCGATAATTTAGGTCATCGAATCGCCTTTCTATTTCGTTTTTCTTATCCAATCGATAATCGAAAGAATTACGGATTCATCAACTGTTCCATCTTTTTCATAACTCAATGGAGTAGACATTTCGGGAGAATACACTAATAAATGGTTCAAATTTGGGAAAAATCTTGTGGAGGCTTTTCTTCTGCCGGAAAGTCCTTTTACCCATAAGTCGTACTCAGTTTTAGTAACTTGGTAGTCGTGCCCAGAGTTTATTATAAGCATTGGCACATCGAGAGCTTTTGCGTAAGCAATTGGGTCATATCTATTTAAGTCAAGCAAATATCTTGCAGGCAATCCCAGCAACAATGAATCTTTGCTTGTCTCGTATGTAACTTTGCCTTCGTTCAGCGCATTTGCTTGCATTTCAGCCTTGTCTAATTGTTCTTGCTCATATTCATTAATTTCGCCGTCAAGCCCAAAAATGTATTTATATTGATCTATCACTAAGTCCTGCAACTTTCTAACGTTGCCATTGACAATGATGATGCCCTTTAAGCCTCTATAGTCGCTTGCTATCCTCGGAGCAAGGTTGCCGCCCAGGCTATGCCCTAATATAAAAATACGATTTGTATCAATATCGGAGCGAGTTTTCAGGTATTTTGCCGCTTCGATTGCGTCCTCTATGGTTTCTTCCCAAACAGTAAAGTCATTAAGATTTTTCGAGAATTTCGTTGGGTATTCTTTTGTCCGCTTTTCGTATCGCATCACGGCGATCCCGCCGCTCGATAGCCCATAAGCAATATCTCGAAAAGTCTTGATGCCGCCAACTGTTTCATCTCTATCATTTGGACCAGACCCGTGAACAAGCACAACGGCTGGTGGCTTTCTAAATGTTCTCGGAATAGTAAGGCTCGCGTTTAATTCCCAGCCTTCTACTCCAAATTTAAACTCTGTTTCGGAGAAAAAGGACGTATCGGCATATCGCGGTAGTTCAAATTTGTAATCTTTCGGAAACGGCAGAAACAGCAAACCCGATATGCGGTCAAGGCTATCTACCATTATACGCGCGTTCAAAGAATCTACTTTGAAGCCGATAGTTATCAAATAAATTTGGTCTTTAGTAGACTTTTGCGGTTGCGGTAAGCCAAATCCTATTGGCTTGCCGTAGCGGGATTCTATCGGCAGCCAAAACCCTTTAATTTTATCTTCCGAAAGAAAGTTAGACATAATCGGCGACGCCATTTGCGATGCCTCAGCGTATTTCCCGCTATTAACCAAATTCAGAAATTTCATTGCCGTATTTGACTTTTCGTTTGAATGCAAATGAGATACGGCAACTACAAAGCTTGCGAGCAGCACTGCTGCTATTTTTGCAAATTTCATCTTTTTTCTTTTTCTGCAATTCAACATTATGCTAATTTAAAACTTTTTATCGTGATAAGATAATCCAATAAACATTCCGATACCATCTCCTTCGATATTCCACATTACATTGTCGGGAGCGCCGCCAAAAATTCCGCTTGATTCCATACCGTTAT
>JAKIZN010000336.1 GCA_022708005.1 Bacteroidota bacterium
TTCTGGTGCAAGGAAGGCGATGCTTTCCCTGAGAGAACTGTTGAACTGCTGAAAAATGTTGATGCTGCTATGTTTGGAGCAATTACTTCTAAACCAGTTAAAAGTGCCGAAGCTGAACTTATTCCAGAGTTGCAAGGCAAAGGATTGGTTTATCGCTCTCCAATTGTAAGAATGCGTCAGACTTTTGATTTATATACTTGCTTGCGTCCCTGCAAAGCATACCCGGGCAACCCATTAAACTTGAAAGATGATATAGATATCGTCGTCTTCCGCGAAAACACAGAAGATATGTATTGCGGTGTCGAGTTTAATCCTGTCCCGCAAGAACTGTCCGACGTTTTGAATAAAATTTCTAAGCCATTTGGCAGATTCTCTTCTCTCAACAATGATGAATATGCAGTTTCCTGCAAAGTCAATACAAAAGCTGGCTCAGAGAGAATTATTCGCGCTGCTTTTGATTTTGCCCGTAAATTTAATAGGAAAAAAGTAACAGTTATTCATAAAGCAAATGTCGTTCGCGCGACTGATGGACTATTTCTCGATATGGCTAAAGAAGTCCATAAAGACTACCCCGATATAGCAATGGACGATGCTAACATTGATGCAATGACTATGTGGTTGCTCAAAAATCCGAATAATTACGATGTGCTGGTTGCTCCTAATTTATACGGCGACATTATCTCTGACTTAGCTGCTCAGATGGTCGGCGGGCTTGGCTTTGGCTGCTCTGGCAATATTGGCAATACTTTGGCAGTATTCGAGCCTTCGCATGGCTCTGCACCAAAATACACAGGACTATATAAAGTTAATCCTATAGCGACAATATTAGCAGGCAAAATGATGCTCGAATGGCTTGGCGAAGTTGAATTTGCTGATCGCATCGAGCGAGCTACTGCTGAAGTTATAGCAGAGGGCAAAGTTAGAACTTATGATATGGGTGGAAGCAATACCACTATTGAAATGGGTGAAGCGATAGCCGCTAAGCTATAATTTGATAATGAACATACAAATAAGAGCTATCTTATAAACGCAATTACTTAGTAAATCGTCTATGAGATAGCTCTATTTTTTTGAGAGATGCCGACTGCGATGGCATTTTTTTGACTTTTTTGCAAAAATCTCGGTTTGAGACTATGAATTTTAAATTGACAATTCTATATGCACTCTGCTTTTTTATTATAGCTTTTCCAGCCTTTTCTAACGGATTAGAAATAGACGAACTCGCAATAGATAGAAAAACTGAATACGTCTTTAGGCTGTCTAACGGCGATATTTTGACGGGAACTATTTACGACCGCGAAAGCGATGACAAAGGCTATTCTTTGAGAATTAAAACAGCTATTGGGACGACAATTATTTACGAAGAAGAAATAGCCGAAATAAGAGAATTGAAGGCATATTATAGACATAGCCATCGCGTTTACTTGTTGCCTACGGCATTGCCTATCAAAGATGACCATTTTCTTGGCAATTACGAGCTTGGGCTTTTTTATGCGGGAGCGGGCATATCCGATTTCCTATCCATAACTGCGGGTAGGAGCGTGCTTCCATTTGCATTGCCCAATCAGCAACTCTCTGTTGCCAATGCCAAAGTTTCGTTTCACGGTATACGCTTCGAGGATATTCCAGCGGATATTTATTTCGCCGTCGGTGGCAATCTTGCATTTGTCAATGACAATAATCGATTGATACACTATTACGCAAACGCTACTTATCTTGGTGATAAATCTTCAGTTACTGCCACGCTATTCTACAAAGCAGGCAGTCAAGATTTTGCGATAGTCCGCTTGAAAAATGAATATATAGAAATGAATTATCCAGATGGTTCTTTTGGAATGGCTTTTGGGCTCGATACTAAATTTTCGAGTAGAAACGATTTGCGATTTATTGGCGAAATTTGGAATAGCAACATAAATCAGCCAACTAACTCAATGATACTGCTTGGGCTTAGACTCGCTGGAACGAAGTTTGCTGCCGATTTCGGGCTTGCATTTTTTACCGAGCCGATGGCTGTGCCATTTGCTAGCTTCGTTTGGACGCCGTTTTAGTTGTATCCGTGCAACTTTTTATCATAATTTACGTATATTTTTATGGTAAAAAAAATACAAAAGTGCAAATGTTACTTTGATTAATCCTGAAAAATAATTAATTTAATTTTTTCTATTTTTACAAAATTTGTTTAAGG
>JAKIZN010000337.1 GCA_022708005.1 Bacteroidota bacterium
AAAGCCACAGTCCCTGTATTGCTCACAAAACAGCCCATAAAAGCGGTGACCAAAAATATGACTAATAAAAGGCTTGTTTCATTCGTTCCAGCAAGACTCACTATACGACTACCTAACCATCTTGCTAGACCTGTTCTAAAAACGCCGCCACCCACAACAAATAAGCCTAACATCATGATCACGATAGAACTAGAAAACCCAGAAAGAGCCTCTGGTACCGTTAGAACACCTGAAAGCATCAAAAGTACCGTCGCCGAAAGGGCAACTATATCAGAGCGAATTTTGCCCTGAATAAAAAAGACCATGGCTAACAAGAGAACTATAAGCGTGAAATACATATCCTTACCTTATTCAATAATGGTATGCACTAAATAATATTCTTAAAACAATATACTCATTTCAATGAATGTATTCAATGCATTAAAAAAGACGGTGTTCACCGTCTTTTTTTGAATTCTATGGATAAACCAAATTATTATTCTTTGGACTCAGTTTCTTTAGATTCTGTTTCTTCTGCTACTTTTTCTGCAATGACTTCGCTTGTGGATTCAGCCACCATACCATTTGCATGATTAGGAAGCCATGGTTTATCGAGATTCTTTTCCCAAGAAACACTCGGGGATTCTTCCATTTCTGAAGGTTCGACCATTTCTATTCCTAAAATTTCTCTTGCTCTATTTAGGGCAGCATCAATATTAGCAAGCACATTTTCTTCACCAATCATAGACATAACCCCCGCACGAGTGAGGGCTACTACAGGTTGAGTATGTACGCCAGAAAGAAGTAATTGAGTATTTTGCTTTTTAGAGCGAATCAAAAGTTCTTCAATCATTTGAATGCCAGTAGCATCAATAGAATGTACTTCACGCATTCTCAAAATAAGAATTTTTGGATTATCCGCTACTTGTTCTAACGTTTCCTTAAACTTATCTACTACACCAAAAAATATAGAGCCAGCAATTTCATAGACAACCACGCCTTTTGGCACTTGACGTGAACCAAGATTATAAGAATCAGAAATTTCTTCATCATCTTCTTTTAGGGCTTGCGTTACAAAATCCACTTGGGCAACTTCTGACATTCTACGTATAAAGAATATGGCTGCAAGTAAAACGCCCACTTCAATAGCGACGGTAAGATCAAATAAGACGGTTAAAGCAAAAGTCATAACAAGAACAGTCACATCACTCTTAGGAGCCTTAAATAGCTTAATAAAGCTTCTATAGCCCGACATATTGAAAGCCACTTGGAAAAGAATCGCAGCAAGAGCCGCCATTGGAATCATTTCCGCATACTTTCCAAAGATGAGCATAATTAAAAGTAAAACGAGGGCATGAACTACACCAGAAATCGGACTAAAAGCCCCATTACGAATATTCGTTGCCGTTCTAGCAATCGCACCAGTCGCAGGAATACCACCAAAAATTGGGCTGAAAATATTAGCAATACCTTGCCCAACTAACTCTGTATTAGAACGATGTTTGCTTCCAGTCATACCATCCGCAACGACAGCACTCAAAAGAGATTCTATAGCCCCAAGAATGGCAATCGTTAAAGCAGGTTGAAAAACCTTACGCATCATTTCTATACTAATATTTGGCAATTCTGGAATAGGAAAACCTGTTGGAATTTGATTTTTTGCTCCAATAGTAATTACTCCAAATTTTTCATCTAAACCCAATGCCTTCACAAGAATCGTCGTTACAAGAATTGCAATTAAAGAACCAGGTACTTTATTCGTTACTTTTGGCCAGTAAAGACAAATAACGAGAGCTAAACCACCAATTAAAAAAGATACCCAATTAAAAGAAGTAATACTTGAGGCGTATAGTTTTATTTTTCCCCAAGCTTCTACTGGTTCTTTGACGCCTTCTGGAAAAGTAAGACCTAAAAAATTTGGAACCTGGCCGAGAGCAATAATAATCGCTATTCCAGCGGTAAAACCAACCGTTACTGGATAAGGAATAAACTTAATAATACCACCTAACTTCGCGAGTCCAAAAATCACAAGCATCACGCCTGCCATTAAAGTAGCTGTAGCTAGACCATCATAACCATATTCTCGAACAATCCCAAACACAATCACAATGAAAGCACCAGTAGGGCCACCTATTTGGAAACGTGTTCCCCCGAGAACAGATATTAATAAACCAGCAATAATCGCTGTATATAAGCCTTTTTC
>JAKIZN010000035.1 GCA_022708005.1 Bacteroidota bacterium
GAACCGCCAAAATAGGATCGAGCATTGCCATTTGAAAAATCTCATTGCGTTTTTTTTCGCCCCCCGAAAAGCCTTCATTAACAGAGCGGCTGAGAAAAGATTGGTCTATTTCTACCATTGCCGCCTTTTCTTTTATCAACTGCAAAAAGTCCATAGCATCGAGCGGCTCCAAATTCCTATATTTTCGCACTTCATTGACTGCTGCTTTGATAAAATTAGTATTGGACACACCGGGTATTTCTACTGGATATTGAAAAGCTAAGAATACCCCAGCTTTGGCTCGCTCTTCGGGTGGAAGTTCCAAAAGATTGAGACCGTTGAGTTCGACTGAGCCGCTTGTAACTTCATAATCCGCTTTTCCAGCTAATACTGATGCCAAAGTGCTTTTTCCAGAGCCGTTGGGACCCATAATAGCATGAACTTCGCCCGGCTTAATTTCAATATTAATACCGTGAAGAATTTCTGTGCCTGCAATTTTTGCTTTTAAATTTTTAATCGATAATAACGACATTTAAATGTTCCTTAATACTATAATTTTCAAGTTATTTCTATATAAATTTTAATATAACAGATTAGCCCACGCTACCTTCGAGACTGACTGCGAGCAGCTTTTTAGCTTCGACGGCAAATTCCATAGGCAAATTATTTAAAACTTCCTTTGCATAGCCATGAACGACTAAAGCTATAGCGTCTTCGGTGGAAATTCCACGCTGATTGAGATAAAAAATTATATCGTCAGATATTTTAGATGTAGTCGCTTCGTGTTCGACAATAGCAGATTTATTGCCAACTTCGATATACGGAAAAGTATGTGCGGCGCACTTATCGCCCAAAAGCAAGGAATCGCATTGAGAGAAATTGCGGGCGTCTTCTGCTCTTTTGCTGACTTTGACAAGCCCGCGATAGCTGTTTTCGCTCAGTCCTGCGGAAATACCTTTGGAGACTATTCGGCTTTTGGTGTTTTTGCCGAGATGTATCATTTTGGTGCCAGTATCAGCTTGCTGATAATTATTAGTTAGCGCCACGGAATAGAACTCGCCAATTGAATTATCGCCTTTGAGTATGCAGCTCGGATATTTCCACGTAATCGCAGAACCCGTTTCGACTTGGGTCCAACTGATTTTAGAGTTTTCGCCTTCGCACATTCCACGCTTGGTAACGAAGTTATAAATTCCTCCTTTGCCGTCTTTATCGCCGGGATACCAATTTTGGACTGTGGAATACTTTATATGGGCATTTTTGTGGGCTACAAGCTCGACCACTGCTGCGTGCAATTGATTTTCATCTCGCATCGGAGCGGTGCAGCCTTCGAGATAGCTAACGTAACTTCCTTCATCGGCTATAATCAATGTTCGCTCAAACTGCCCTGTTGATGACGCGTTTATGCGGAAATAAGTAGAAAGTTCCATCGGGCTACGCACACCTTTCGGTATATAAACGAAAGAGCCATCACTAAACACAGCCGAATTAAGCGCAGCAAAATAATTATCAGTATGAGGCACAACGCTGCCCAAATACTTTTTGACAAGTTCGGGATACTTATGAATTGCTTCGGATATCGGACAGAAAATAATTCCTACTTCCGAAAGTTTATCTTTGAAAGTTGTTGCTACCGATACGCTGTCCATAACGGCATCAACAGCTACTCCAGCAAGTCGCTTTTGCTCTTCAAGCGGTATGCCAAGCTTTTCGTAAGTTTTTAATATTTCTGGGTCAACTTCATCAAGGCTTTTGAATTTTTTAAATTCCTTTGGAGCTGCGTAATAATAAGCATCTTGATAATCGATAGGCGGGAACTTGACTTTTGCCCAATCTGGCTCTTTCATTTTCAGCCAATTCCGAAACGCTTTAAGTCTCCATTCAAGCATATATTCCGGCTCGCCTTTTTTCGCAGAAATAAAGCGAATAGTATCCTCGTTCAGCCCTTTCGGAGCGAACTCTTGCTCGATATTGGTAGTAAAGCCGTATTTGTAATCTGAATTAGTTAATTCATCGATAATGTTATTATCATTAGATTCCATTTTCTAATAGCTCCATAATTTAGTTTTTTACTTCGCCGGATAGCTGGGCGATAGTAGTTTGCTTAAAAATCGAATTAATCCTATTTTGCAAAACTGCCATTGGGTTTTTTAGCAAGCATGTTTCAATCTTATCGCAAGTTTCATTGCTTTTCTTATAAGTGCAATCAACAAGTCCAGATCTACCTTCGAGAGCAACTATTACTTCTTGTATAGTGATTTTATTCGGGCTGCGTGCAAGCTGATAGCCACCACGAACGCCAAGCTGGGACTCTAATATGCCTTTTTTCATCAAAGTCTGCAAAGATTTCGATAGAAACTCAAACGGTATTTCGAGCGAGTCGGAAATTTCTTTAGCCGTCGCGAATTTATCGTCCTTATTCGAGATGAATTGCAAAGCAAGTATTGCATATTCAACTTTTTTCGATAGTCTTAACATCACACACAAACTAATCAACAAATTTAGTTTAATGACGCTGCGATAATACGATTATTTTAGTCGCATTTTAGGCGAGGAGTAAAATTGGCGGGTAATATTGATAGATTATTGAGCTTTGATAAAAGACGTATATTCCGTAAAATTATGATTATATTAGAGTTAAAAAAGTTAGTTAAACCTAAAACGAAATAGTGCGAAAAATATTTTTTTTGTAAAAATTTTTTATTAAATTTCAAATAGTTAAATTGCAGTATTGCATAATTGCACAATTAATAATTGTGATATTATACAATAATAATGGTAGCTGAAAAATTTAAATATAGGACATAATTATGGTTACTGAATTTGGTATAGTTCTGTTATTTTTCATAGTCGGCATCCTCTTCGTGGGCGTAAGTTTGTTCGCATCAGCTTTGATAAGACCACACAAGCCCAATCCAGAAAAACTCAGCACTTATGAATCTGGCGAAGAGCCAATTGGCAGCCCTTGGGTTCAGTTCAATGCAAGATTTTATATTATAGCTCTTGCTTTTTTAATTTTTGAAGTGGAGCTTGTTTTCCTTTTCCCTTGGGCAGTAGTTTTTAGGGATTTAGGGTGGTATTCGTTTGCTGCAATGGCTATTTTTGTGGTTATACTGCTCTTGGGTCTTGCTTATGATTGGGCAAAAGGGTATTTGGAATGGGATAAGCCAAAGCCGATTATACCAGTTTTGAAAGAGCTTATAATGACTCGTGAAGATTTAAAAAATCAACAAAAAGATTGAGGTAAACAATGGGATTATTAGATAAATTAGACAATCCGTATAATGCCAGTCCGGGCATTGTATTAGGTACAATGGAAGACTTGCTCAATTGGGGGCGTTCAAAATCAGATTGGTATTTGCAATTTGGGCTTGCTTGCTGCGCTATTGAATTTATGGCGCTCAATGCAGCACACTTTGATTTGATGCGCTTTGGCTGCATCCCGAGAACTTCTCCACGCCAAGCGGATTTTATTATCATCAGCGGCACTGTTACGCTTAAAATGGCAGAGCGAATCAAAAGGCTATATGAGCAAATGGCAGAGCCACGCTATGTGCTTGCTATGGGCAGCTGCGCTAATTCAGGCGGACCGTATTGGGAGCATGGCTATCACGTGCTAAAAGGTAGATGTCTACGTGCCCGGATGCCCGCCGAGACCAGAAGCCTTTTTCGATGGCATGGTTAAGCTACAGAAGAAAATTAGCCAGCAAAAAATATTTGAAAAAAGAGAAAGGCTCGCTAAAGAAGACGCAGAAAACGCAAAAAATGCTACAAGCGAAAGCGGGATTCACTTGCCAAATGGCTGGGAAGAAATAACCCATTAATTAAAAAGTTAGTTTGATTACCATTTTTAATGATATAAATTATGAATGCAAAAGAAATTTTTGACTCACTGAAAGCTGAACTCGGCGACGGCATTATTGAATTAGTCGAAGAGCAGCACGTTGAGCCATTTATCGTGGTTTCTGCCGATACAATTTTAGAAGCCAGCCTTGTCCTAAGAGATGAACCGCAGTTCTTGTTTGACTATATGGTAAATCTTTCGGGAGTAGATGCAAAAGATAGTTTCGTGGTTGTCTATCATCTTTACTCGATGAAGCATAAGCATAGAATTGTGCTAAAAGTAATACTTAGCGATAGAGAAAATCCAACTATTCCATCGGTAGAAAGAGTTTGGAAAACTGCTAATTGGCACGAGCGAGAAGCTTTTGATATGTTTGGTATTATATTCGACGGTCATCCAAATCTTATAAGAATACTTTCTCCTTATGATTGGGAAGGCTATCCGCTCAGAAAAGATTATAAGACGCCAGAAACATACAAAGGGCTGAAAGTGCCATATTAATAAAATATGCCATAGATATGGCTTTATTTAAGAAATAAAAATAAAGAAATAAATTATAGGTTCGATAGTGAGCGAAATTAAAACATTTGAAATTGATTTCGGGAAAGTGCATTCAGAAAGAATGAGGCTGAATGTAGGTCCGCAACACCCATCGACACACGGCGTTCTAAGGCTCGAAGTCGAATTGGAAGGCGAAATAGTAACGGAAGTTGTTCCGCATATCGGCTACCTCCACCGCTGCTTTGAAAAGCATGCCGAAAATATGACATATCCGCAGGTGATTCCATATATAGACAGAATGGACTATATCGCGGCTATGAACAACGAGCTTCCTTATGTTATGGGCATGGAAAAATTGCTTGACATTAAAGTTAATGAGAGAATTGAGTATATACGCGTTATTTGCGCTGAACTCAATCGTATAGCTAACCACCAGCTTGCTGTTGCTACGTTCGGTTTGGACTCTGGAGCATTTACTCCGTTTTTGTTCCTATTCCGAGATAGGGAAATGATTATCACCCTATTCGAAAGGCTCTCGGGCGGGCGATTGCTCTATAACTACTTTTGGATTGGCGGGCTAATGCACGAAGTGCCACCAAATTTTGAAGAAGACTGCAGGGCAATCATCAAACAAGTCCGAGCAACTAACGCCGAGACAATGAACTTGCTGATTTATAATAAAATATTTATCGAAAGAACAGCAAATGTCGGCATTCTTCCAGCTGATGTTGCCGTTAATTTCGCATGCTCAGGTCCAGTTATTCGAGGCTCCGGAGTGCCTTATGACATAAGAAAAACTGAGCCGTATTCTATATATGACCGCTTCGACTTCAATGTATGCGTAGGCAGAGGCGAAGTCGGCACAGTGGGCGATTGCTGGGATAGAAATATTGTCCGCATGGAAGAAATGGAAGAAAGTTGCAAAATAATCGAGCAAGCTCTTGAGCAAATGCCAAAAGAGCCATGCGATGTGAGAGAATTTGTTCCTAAAAGGATAAAGCCACCCAAAGGTGAATTTTATAGCAAAGCAGAAAATCCTAAAGGTGAACTTGGATTTTATATAATAAGCGACGGCGGTCTAAAGCCGACTCGCGTCCGCTCTCGCGCAACAAGTTTTGTCAATTTGAGCGTTCTGCCAGAAATATCCAAAGGCTATATGGTTGCAGACTTGATTATGATACTCGGCTCGCTTGATATTGTGCTTGGCGAGATAGATAGATAATTGAATATAGCTTATGCGGGCTATAATTTAAAGTTGATTTTTTAACTAAATAATATAATGGAAATGGAACATACAAATTTTGTTTACGATTTGATAGGAACCAATACAATAGCATATATATTGCTGGCACTGCTGCCTATGCTATTTCTATTGCCCTATGCGCTGGTAGCTATTCTCGGAGAGTTGAAAATATCTGCTTGGATACAGGAGCGTCTCGGTCCTATGCGGACTGGCTGGAAAGGCGTTTTGCAGCCACTTGCGGAAGTTGTCAAGCTATTGCAAAAAGAAGATATTACTCCTTCAGCAGTAAATAAACCACTTTTTAATTTAGCTCCATTTGTGATGTTTGCTGGCGCTTATGCGGCTTATGCGGTAATTCCATTTAGCTCGGTATTTATTCCATCGGGCATAAATATTGGCTTGTTCTATGTTTTTGCTGTGAGTGCATTCGGAGTAATCGCGATTGTAATGGGCGGCTGGGCATCGAACAATAAGTATTCTTTGCTGGGCGCTATGCGAGCTGCATCTCAAATGATAAGCTATGAAATCCCAATTGCTGTAACGATTTTGGCTATTGCAACTCTTGCGGGTTCGCTTGATATGCAAACTATTATCGTAAAGCAAGGCGGAGGCTTTTGGAATTGGAATTTGTTCGGCGGACCCGGCGGCATTGCGAAATTATGGGTTATACCTTTTACTATCATACTGTTTGTGGTATATTTCGTTGGCTCGCTTGCGGAGATTAACCGTGTTCCATTCGATATACCCGAAGGCGAATCTGAAATTGTTGCTGGCTATCACACTGAGTATAGCGGTATGAAATTCGCAATGTTCTTCTTCGCTGAATACTCTAATATGTTTATTGTTTCTGCAATTATCACTGTTTTATTCCTTGGCGGCTGGCAATCTCCTTTCGGTGATTTCTTGAACGGTCCTATTTGGCAATCGCTTTGGTTTGTTTCTAAAGCAATGATATTTGTATTTATGCAAATTTGGATACGTTGGACTTTGCCACGCCTCCGTGTGGATCAATTAATGCACGTAACTTGGAAGGTAATGTTGCCAATTTCGTTTGTAGCGTTCTTTGCAGTAGCGCTATGGGCAATGCTTTCTGTATAATTTGCAATAGACTTTGAGTTATCATTCGGGGCACATTGCACATAAATATTGTTTTTAGTTTTGAGGTTGAAAATGAAGTATTTTAAAGATATATGGACATCGTTATATACAATCTTTGTCGGGTTGAAGATTACTGGGTTTCATCTATTCGAAAAGAAAGTAACGATGCAGTATCCTGATTTGGTTCATCCTATCAAGGATAATTTAATACCGCTTAACTCGCGGAATCGCATCGAAGTCGATATGAATAGATGCGACGGTTGCGGAAGCTGCGCAAGGGCATGCCCGGTCAACTGCATAGAAGTTGATTTGGTTAAAGTAACGCCGGGCGACGATATTCCACTATTTTACGATGGTAAGCCACGCAAGACTTGGGTTACAAAGTATAATCTTGACTTTGCAAAGTGTTGCTTTTGCTCGCTGTGCATAGAGGCTTGCCCGACGCAAGCAAATAGAATGACTCAAGAGTTTGAGTATGCGGAATACGACCGCAATAATTTGCTATATATGATGTCGCCGCTTACTCCAGAAGAAGCAGAAGTCAAAAAGAAGATGTGGGCAGATTATTCAGCAGCAAAGAAAAAAGCCGATGCTGAGGCAAAAGCCGCCGCTGAGGCGAAAGCCGCTGCCGAGGCAAAAGCTAATGAAGCTGATAAACAATAAAGAATAAGAAGATAATTTATAACAAATAGTAAAATCGATATGGTATTGTTTGAATTTGTATTTTATATGTTCGCTGTCGTTGTCATAGTATCGGCGATGGGAGTGGTCTTCTCAAAGAAGATGATGTATTCAGCATTTTCGCTGCTGTTTACGTTTTTTGGGATGGCTGGACTCTATGTCCTGCTTAATGCGGACTTTGTCGCTGTTACTCAGATAATGGTTTATGTGGGCGGTATCCTTGTGCTTATCGTCTTCGGCGTGATGCTTACCACCAAGATAACCGGCGTAGAGGTGAAATCTGGCATGATAGGAAAGTTTCAGCTCACGGTCGGAGCTATTGTGGCAACTTGTGTTGCTATATTCCTTTCGGTTATGTATATGAACGTCGATTGGATGACTTCAAAAATGAACATTGAAGTAAGCTCGACAACCGGATTTATCGGTTTCGGATTATTCACAGAATATTTATTGGCATTTTTTGTAGCGGCGATATTATTGCTGATAGCGTTCATCGGCGCTGCAAAAATAGCAAGAAGGAAGTAGGGGAGGATATACGATGGAAATAGGTCTTAATCATTATTTGATTGTGAGCGCTCTGCTTTTTTCGCTCGGTGTGTTTGGCATCGTTACTCGGAAAAATGCAATTTTAGTGCTAATGGGCTTGGAGCTAATTCTTAATTCGGCAAACTTGAACTTTATTGCATTTGCTAAGTTCGGCGGGCTGAATATCGAAGGGCATATCGCAGTGCTTTTTGTCATTGTGCTTGCTGCGGCTGAAGTGGCTGTTGCCCTTGCTATTATTCTCAACATATATCAGAACTATCATCATATTGATGTAGATGAAATCAATAAGATGAAAGAATAATTTTTACTTGAATATTGAAATAAAATAATAGAAAGAACTATGACACAAGAAAATTTACTTTTACTATCTGCGCTGATACTGATATTGCCTTTGCTAGGCTTTGCCGCGATAATATTCGCGCAAAAAAGTCTTGGTAGAAAAGCGGGCTATCTGGGAGCTGGAGTGCTTGGAGTGAACTTGATACTTTCGTTTATCGTTGCGGCTACCAAGCTCACTCAGTTCGCCGAAGCGGGCATGCTCCAATTTAAATTTAATTGGATAGACCTCGGCTCGCACTATATAACAATCGGCATCGGGTTAGATAATCTCGCCGCAGTAATGCTTATTGTCGTCAATCTCATTAGCTTCCTTGTTCATATATTTTCGCTCGAATATATGCGAGACGACATAAGATTCCCGCGGTTCTATGCTTATTTAGGGCTGTTCACGTTTTCAATGCTCGGCATAGTTATCGCAAATAACTTTTTTAATATGTATATATTCTGGGAACTTGTCGGCATTAGCTCGTATTTGCTAATTGGTTTCTGGTATGAAAAAGATTCAGCATCGAACGCAGGTAAAAAAGCTTTTATAACCAACCGCATTGGCGACCTTGGCTTTTTAGCCGGAATTATGATACTTTTCTATACTTTCGGCACTTTTATGTTCGATGATATCTTTGCTAATATCGGCGATGGGCATATCCCATTTGAAAGTGGCACAATGCTTACCGTCGCTGGAATACTGCTGTTTATGGGTGCTATCGGCAAATCTGCTCAGTTCCCATTGCACGTTTGGCTGCCCGATGCTATGGAAGGTCCAACTCCAGTGTCGGCATTAATCCACGCCGCAACTATGGTTGCCGCAGGGGTTTATTTAACAGCAAGAATTTTCCCTATGCTGACAGCAGACGCTTTGCTGTTTGTTGCATATATCGGAGCGATTACTGCATTTATTGCGGCAACAATCGCAATCACTCAAAATGACTTCAAGAAAGTCTTGGCATACTCTACCGTTAGCCAGCTTGGCTATATGGTTATGGCTATTGGCGTTGGCGCTTATACCTACGGATTTTTCCATTTGGTTACACACGCTTGGTTCAAAGCATGCTTGTTCCTTGCGAGCGGTTCTGTTATTCATGCAATGCACCATTCGATGCACCATGCAAATAATCACGATATGGATCCGCAAGATATTCGCAATATGGGCGGGCTGCGCAAGAAAATGCCTTGGACGTATTATACATTTTTATTCTCGACTGTGGCTATTGCAGGCGTGCCGTTTACTTCCGGTTTCTTAAGCAAAGACGGTATATTAGCCGGCACATTAGCCTTCGGTCAATTGAGCGGGCATTGGTTTATAACATTTTCGGGATTTGCCTCTGCGGCTATGACGGCTTTTTATATGTTCCGTCTGCTAATTTCTGCATTCCATGGCAAGCCCAAAACAGATATCGCGGCTCATGCACATGAAAATAATAAGCTTATAACTGTTCCACTCGTTGTGCTTTCGTTCCTTACAATTTGGGCGCTTTATGCGTTCAATCCATTCGACGGCGCTTCGGGCTGGTTCTATAATAAATTAAAAGCACCTGCAACAGTTGTGCCAGCAGAGTATCAATGGAGCTTTTTAGTCCCATTTGAAAAAGAAGCAACAGACCATTGCTGCGATGCTCCCGAGCATTTAGCCGATGCTCATCACGGCGAGACTCATAACGAAGTGCATAAAGCACACTCCGACGATGCTCACGGCGGACACCACGCAATGCACCGTTACGAAGAGGTTGCCCACGAGGCTCACTTGCCAGCGATGATATTATCGCTAATCATTGCAGGCACAGGAATATTTGTATCATTCACGTTTTATCAATTTAAAATATTTAGCCCAGACGCTTTCGCTGAACTAATCAAACCGCTCTATAACTTATCGTTTAATAAGTGGTACTTTGATGAAATTTATGATGCGACAGCTATTTGGATTACCATAACTTTCTCGCGAATACTAGCTTGGTTCGACTTGAAAGTGATAGATGGCATTGTAAATCTAATGGGCTGGATATTCAAAATGTTTGGGCATTTTATCGGTATATTCGATAATGTGGTAATCGATGGAGCAGTGAATCTTACAGCGAGCACAACTGGATTTTTCGGCTTGGTACTCAGAAAATTCCAAACGGGTCGCGTTCAAGCATATATGGTATTAACAATCATCGGCTTGATGATATTAATATATTTT
>JAKIZN010000338.1 GCA_022708005.1 Bacteroidota bacterium
AAGGTGGCAGGAGACAAATCCGCCACTGTTGCATCCATAAGCAAACATATATCTCTTCTGCGGCAGTATATATCTTATGCTGCCGGTATCGATTTGGCTCAATGGAAATAGAGCGGAATAGTTAGACCAAGCTGTGCTTGCAAACGCTTCCGAGCCATACATCAAAAATTTATCGTCGATAATAGCATTTTGCTCAAATGCGTTAATTTTTTGCCTAAATTTATGGTTTTTATCAAGATATGCTCTAAGCAATTCAATTTCGCTATCTTCAAAATAAGGCAAATTAAAGAAATCCACTCTGCCTATTTCCAAATCTGTATCGGAAGGAATATACGAGTTATCAAACTTGCCGTCGCCGGGCAAATTATGCTGGCGGGGATAATCAGACATTACCGAGCTAACAGAAGAATCTGTCCAAACGCCATCAATATCGGCATAAAACACATCGGCGGGCCAGGCACCTTGGTGGTCTGGGCTATGCCCGTCAATAGCGTAATCACCCGAATACGGCACTGCAATTCTTCCCAATAGCATAACGGCTCTTAAGCTATCCCGATGCGAATGGAACTCATCGAGTATTATTTGCTTGGTAGCCTGCACTTTTTCCTTGTCGAAAGATTCGGCTCTTGGTGCAGTCCTCAATTTTACTAGCCAGCCGTCGCCAGTCATATCTTCAATAAGCCTTTCTATCTCATTTTTCAAAGGTAAATATACAGAAGACTCCACAAGCAGCAAGATTCTGCCACGATAATCCACTGCGGGCACGTCCCAGCCGACGCTGATATAGTTCCACGCCGAATACCATCCGCACCATTTTTCTAATCCATACTCATAACTCTCGCCGCGCGATACATTTGAATCGACAAACATAGCAGAGCCTTTGGGAAGTTCTGCGTAATAGTTGCTTCCAAATTCCAAATCGCTTTTTAGCTTTCGCTTAATATAGAATCCAACTGCGTTTGTGTCGTTATCCCATTTAATAAGCACTCTGCTATTTAGCGAATCAATCTCGACAGTTACAAAAAAGGAGTGGTATTTGGCATCGCTTACCTTATCTTGTGCTGCTACAATCGAATACGAAAGCAGTATCAATAGTAAAATATATCTCACTGCAAAAATAAACTATTCTTTAATAAAAAAACAATTTTAGTTCATAAAAGCATTTATGCAGATATAATGAAAATATTATTTGAAATTTATTGTTTTTTATGCTATTTTGATTAAGTTCATAAATCAATTGTAATGAAACAGGAGGCTTATATGTTTCAATCAATGAAAGCTAAAATTGAAGACATAATGAACAAGGGCGTCTTCACTATCAGCACGCACGACACGCTAAAAACAGCAGACGACCTTATGCGCAACGAGAAAATCAGGCATTTGCCAGTTGTCGAAGGAACAAAATATGTGGGCATCATTACTGAACGCAGCATCATGGAGTATTCTTTGCGGCAATTATATGATTCGGAAGATAATCTCGGCGAAGGTTCGCATAATTTAATTACCGATTTTGAAAGAATAATCACAAAGCAAGACAACGTAATATATCCAGAAGATAGCGTAAGAAAGGCAATTAAGATGATGGCAAAGTATAGGCTTGAATGCCTGCCGGTTGTTGATTGGGATAAAAATTTGCTTGGAATAATCACCACTTCCGATATTATGCTTTTCATACATAAGATGATGGAAGACTATGAAAATCAATAGCTTGAAATATTTAATTTTACTATTAATTTTATTTCAGCAAAATTTATTTAGCAACGACAACAGCGAAAAAGAAGGCAATGCCCTATATGCATCTTTCTCGTTCCACCCAATTGTAATTAACCGTGATATAACTTATATCGCAGGCGGTAGGCTATTGTATGGCTTCGCCGAAAATTACTCGGTTGGGATTGGCTCTTTCAATATGGTATCTCGCAATATCAAAGCAAACTTTATTGATACTGTAACAGGCTCAAAGCCTGTGCTCGAATATAATTATTTTTCTGGAGATTTTGAATACGCCTTCAATCCCAAAGATTTTTATGTGTGGTCTGCCAAAGCGTCGCTTAACTTAGCTCACGTTCGCTATAATTTAATTTCAACGGAAAAAAATTTAATTGAAGGCTATACTCCCGATTATGGTCAAAATTGGTTT
>JAKIZN010000339.1 GCA_022708005.1 Bacteroidota bacterium
TGTAGCTCGAAAAATTGACGAGATGGAAGTTCCCGCCGCGACTAAATATAAAGAAATTCAGAAAGATTTTACAGTCAAGCGAATGCTGCCTAACGACAAGATTTTTCAGCTAAGCGCCTTCGATAGCGCTTCGGAAAACTTCCATGGCATTGCAAAGAGCGAGATTGAATCGCTAAAAGAAGTAATGAAATTCAATAGAGCAGTGGAATTTACCGTCTATGTAAATGCATCTGATATGTTTGCTCCAAAACCAATAGCAGAACCCAAGCCAGCGGATACGAAAAAAGCTAAAAAGTCAAAAGGGAAATCGCCAGCCGCACCGCAAGCAGAAGCGAAAGCCGCTCCACAGGCTGATTATTCTTCGCTAATTCAAAAGCGGTTAGCCGAAGTTGAGTCGTACTTTAGTAATTGGGGCAATTTGCAAAGCAGAATCAAAGTAGAAGCAGACTTTAGCAACAGCAAATCTTCGTACCCAAATAGTTTGGTGGTAATTGTTTCTAAAAATCAAGATATATTCAATAAATAGTATATGCCGCTCTACCAGAAAAATTATGATAGTAAAGTAGTTTTTTATAGAAAAATGACTATTTTTGAATATATTTGAACTATTGCAAATTAAATATTAGATATTATGGAAACTCTTTGGTCACCTTGGCGAAGTAAATATATAGGCACATTCAAAGATGGGCAGCACCAGAGCGAAAGCAGTTGTTTCTTATGCGATGCGGCTAATCAGGTTCGTGCTGACAGCGAGTCTTACGTTGTTGCTCGAAGAAAAAATTGCTTTGGAGTGCTAAATTTATATCCTTATAACAATGGACATATTTTGATAGCGCCATACCGTCATATTGGCGATTTTCTACAGCTAACTATCGACGAAACAAGCGACATAATGAGTCTTCTTCAAGAGTCGGTTGCCGCGCTCAGGCAAATTTATGGACCGCATGGATTTAATATCGGAGCAAATATTGGGCATGGATCAGGCGCTGGAGTGCCAGACCATATTCATTTTCACATTGTGCCACGCTGGAATGGCGACACAAGTTTTATTTCCACTTTAAGCGATACGAAAATTGTATCGGTGGCAATTGAAGATACTTGGCGGCAGCTATCCGAAATTTTGCACAAAGGCTGATATATGGAAAAAATCTCGCCCAAGAAATCTTTAGGGCAAAATTTTTTAAACAGCCGCACTATTGCCGAAAAAATAGTGTCGTTGCTCGGCGACATCAGCAAAAAAGCGGTAGTTGAAATTGGTCCTGGCATGGGTGTTTTAACGGAGATACTTTTAGAAGCCAATTCCGAGCTGACTTTAGTAGAAATAGACACAAGAGCCATTGCATATCTTAACGCAAAATTTGAGCGGCACATCGGCAATAATTTAAACATCATTAATTCGGATATTTTGAAGTTCGATATTAAACAATTTGCTGAAAGCAGAAATGGGAAAATTTCTATCATAGGCAACATTCCTTATAACATATCGACCGAGATATTTTTTCTGCTATTTGAGCATGCAAATTATATAGATAAAGCTGTTTTAACTGTTCAGCGCGAAGTAGCCAAAAGGATTGTGGCAAAGCCGAAGAGCAAAGATTACGGCATTACTACTCTTGCGCGAGCTATGACAGCCGAAGCAAAAATTGCATTCGACATTGCGCCCGGTTCGTTCAATCCGCCGCCAAAGGTTGTGTCTTCTGTGTTAGTGTTCGATTTCAATTCCGAACTTATCAGCAGAGAAAAATATTTCAATATGATGAAACTCGTCAGAGCCGCGTTTTCCACACGCAGAAAAATCCTAAAAAACGCACTGCAACCTTATTTTTCAAGTAGGGCATTGGATATTAACTTATTTGAAAAATTTTGCAACGAGCGAAATATCCAATATTTAAAGCAAAGAGCAGAGGAGCTATCCCTTGCTGATTTTGAAAAGTTACTTGGCGAGATTGAAAGCTTTAGGGCTGAGTAACGCAGTAGATAGCTGATATTTTTTTGTCTGAATCAGGATTTTCAGGATTATATGATTAACCCAAATAATGCAATAGGAACTCTAACTGATTGCGTACCTGTAAGGAAAAGTTGGGCTTTAAAGGGCTGTCTCATAAGGTATTTGATGCATTATTTGGGTTTAATC
>JAKIZN010000340.1 GCA_022708005.1 Bacteroidota bacterium
ATCTTCGATATCTTTGTTATTAGCTGATGGCGCTATCGGGCAAATGATGGAAATTCCGTTTTGCGTGGCATTTGCTCAAATAGCTCAACTTTTTCCATCATTTGCCCGATAGCGCCATCAGCTAATAACATAACTGGATTGCGATATTTTTCGGCTAATTCAAATCCATGCTTAACGAAGTCCACCATTTCTTGAACAGTTGAAGGAGCAAGCACGATTAATTTATAATCGCCATGCCCGCCACCTTTAACTGCTTGGAAATAGTCGGCTTGCGAAGGCTGAATTGTGCCAAGCCCCGGTCCTCCACGGACAACGTTGGCAATTACGCAAGGCAGCTGCGCACTTGCAATATATGAAATGCCTTCCTGCATAAGGCTGATGCCCGGGCTGGAAGAAGTAGTCATAACGCGGCGTCCGCACCCAGCAGCGCCATAAATCATATTAATAGCTGCAACTTCGCTTTCTGCTTGCAAAACAACCATTCCAGTGCGTTTTGTTGCATCTTTTGATAAATATTCCAATACTTCTGATTGCGGAGTTATTGGATAACCAAAATACGCGTCGCACCCTACGCGAATCATTGCTTCTGCAAGTGCTTCGTTGCCTTTCATCAATTTTGTTTCGCCCATTTCATCTCCTTTTACTTTTTCTCTGAATAAATCTTAGGCGGATTTTTCAATTTTTCTATAAACTGTAATTATTGCGTCTGGACACACCAATGCGCAGTTCTCGCAGCCTGTGCAATCGGCGTTGACTGTTACGATGTATTGATAGCCTTTCTGATTAATTCTATCGGATAGCGATAAAACATCTTCAGGGCAGGCTGCTATGCAAAGCTCGCATCCTTTGCATTTTTCAATGTCAATGATGAGTTCACCTAATGCTTTTGCCATAGTTATTTTCCCTATTTGTTCTTAAAACAGCACTTTTATATGCTTTTTATATATTTTATAAAAATGTCTTTTAATATAATTAAAATTACGAAATTCTATCCGACTTTCAAAACTTCAAATTGAAAAAATATCAATAAATATCAAATACTTACATATTTTTAAATTTAGGTTAGGCTAAACGTGAATTTTATACCGATAAACTTTTGCAGTATATTTTTGAGAGCAATGGCGCTATAAGGCAAGCGGTTTGCAGTCGGGGCGGTAGGAAATGCGTTGATATGGGGCGAGTCAGATGCAAAAGTAATATAAATTTTAAATAAATTTTAGCGCTCGCTATTTCCACTTATTTCTTGTTAAAAACAAGTCAAACTAACGAATATTGCCGTCATAATGGTTTCTGAAGCTAACTTGTTTTGCTTGTTTTTTTTGCATATTTCATAAATATCAGATAAATTAAATAATTATAAATAAAAAATAATTTGCACAGACGGTAATATTATTGTAATTTTGAATACGGTATTGTTGCATTCAACTTGTGGGTTTAAGTTTCCCAATTTGCTGGCGTCCTTAATCTTCTTTGAATCTTCAAATATCATAGTATTATTCATTTATTTTTTTGTTTTTTGGAGTTTTTATGATTACCATTTACGTTGGAAACCTCAAGTTTCAGACGACCGAAGAGGAACTTTCAACTTTATTTGAACAGTATGGCGAAGTTCATAATGTAAAATTAATTAAGGACAGGCAAACAGGCAGACCAAAAGGTTTTGGCTTTGTTGAAATGGACGATTCAGTGGCTGCATCGGCTATCGAAGCATTAGACGGCATCGAGTTCGGTGGCAGAACTATTAGAGTTAACGAAGCCAAAGAAAGAACCAACGACGAACGTTCTTTTTCGGACAGAAATTCGGGCAGACGTTCTAATTTCAACATGCGTTAATTCTTCAATTTAATCATATAGGCGTAGGGGCGCAATAGTCCCTACGCTTTTTTTTGCGCGAAATTGCATTTTGGAGTAGAGTCGGCGAGATATAGCATTTCTACTTTATCTCATATCAAAAGGGCTGCCCGTTTGTCGCAGGCAGCCCTTATTTGAATGGTTATCTAAATTCTTTTTGTGAATTACATTCCAGATGGTGCAGCAGGTTCGTCTGGATTGCCAGCTTTTGAAATAGGCACTTTAACAAGTATCCAGCTGACAAGCAATAGAACGCCTATACTAATAATGAATGGAGCGCC
>JAKIZN010000036.1 GCA_022708005.1 Bacteroidota bacterium
AAACTTGAAATGTCGTCTGCTGTTACTCTAACCCATTCTTGTGCTTGACGGGCAGAAAGATGCGGGAAATATGAGCGGACAACGCCAAGCGCCCCAGCAACCACTGGCGACGAATATGACGTGCCAGAACTAACAGTTACATAAGAGCCGTTTATGTTAGTAGTAAGGTTGCCAATGCCTTGAGCCATAATTCTGACCTTTGGCGATAGGGAAGTATTGCTGTAATTTACTTTGTCATACTTATCTGTTTCGCCAACTGATAAGACACCTCTGTATGCCCCGGGATAAAAGTCGTCGTAACGAGATTTGCCAGATTCCACATTCCCAGCAGCAGCGACTACCGCCAAATCATTAGCCACAGCGAAATCTATAATGGATTGCTCAAGTTGGGAATATGGCTTTATGGAACCCCAACTACAGTTGATTACTTTAAAGCCGCGAATAGCTGCATATATAATAGATTGATAGCCGTATTTGATGCTTCCCGGGTCGTTTAATGTAGCGCACTTCAGTGGAAAAATTTTGCAGTTATAGCCCACTCCAGCGATACCTATGCCGTTATTGGTATGGGCGCCTGCAATGCCAGCCACTTCTGTGCCATGCGAGTCGTAGTTGTATGTTATGCCAGAGCCATGCCCATCTTCTAAGTATGCAAAGTTATATCCGATAAAATCATCTACATATCCGTTGCCATCATTATCAATGCCATCTTCGGCTCCGCGATATTTCCAGCTAAATCTGGATGCGATTGGTCAGTGCCGTTGTCGCTAATTCCTATGACAATATCTTCCGAACCTATAGAAATATTATATGCTTCAACGGCTCTAATTGTTTCAAATACAGATTGCTCGATAAACATTGGATCGTTAGGCGCAGCCAAAGTTTGATAAATATAATATGGCTCGGCAATTTCGATAGCGTAGTTTTCTTTCAACAGCTTGCGGGCGTAATCAATTGGGTGCATATTTCGCTTGTATTCAATAATAAAAGTTCTAAGCAAAGGCTCTTCGGCTGATTCGATTGCTTTGAGTTTCTCTTCGGAAAAATTATTGGCTCTATTTCTTATTTTTTGGCTTTCATCTAAAAACTTGTCGATAATAGTATAATCGGAACTGATACCGCCAATAGCTTTTTGCTTTGTAGCGCTAAAAGTCGGCTTATATCTAATCAGCAGCACATTAGAAAGTATTGGAGCGCTGAGCTTTGCGCCTTTATATTCATACAGTATCTTGTTATTCATAAATCCAGCCCAAAGCGATTGCGAAATAAGCAGCAAAAAGCAAATCACAACAAGTTTTTTCATTTTTCTCTCAAAATTAATATAATTTATGGCTAAAATTAAATAGTAAAAAAATATGGCAAGCATTGACAAAAATAAAAAAAGACATCTGAAATAAACTAATAATTTTCATACTAATTTATTTCAATGTCTTGCTTAAAACTGCAATTGCTCTTGGCTATACCTTTATATCGAGATAGCCTCTTTCTAATTGTTTCTGAGCTGTTTGCTGGATACTTTGAACTGGCTGAGCAGACGCGAGCAATTGGAGCATTTGATTTTGCACGCTGCTTGCACCCATCAAAGATTCCTTAAGCATTTCCTTTTGAATGCCATTTTGAACCGTCATCTGAGGCTTTTCAGGTATAGTCGGTTCCTGATATTTTACATTGTCAACAGTCATAGTCAACACCTCCCAAAACTTAATATTTCTATACGTATCACTTATTCAAATATTTTATATTATTTGATAAAAATATAACTGATAAAAAATATTTTTTATCAGTGTTGCTAACAATAAAAATTAAAAATCTTCAAGTACTAGTAATCCACAAGTTTATCCAAATCGAGCAGCAAAAATACTTCATCGTTGTGATTGACTGAACCTGAGACGAATTGATTGCTGTCCTTCATTTCAGATTGCTGCAGCGATTCTTCGTCAAAATTGAAGATATTGGAAACGTTATCCGCCGTGATAGCAATCAAACTCTCGTTGCGCTCGATAACAATAGCAAGCTCCCTATGTGATTCCCTGACTGTGTCTTGCATACCATCAAAAAGTAACTGAAGTTGCTTAAGCTCTCTTTCCCTTACATCATCTATAACCTTAAGAGCTGCTTCAGCGCCATTCATCTTTTTCTCGTGGATTGCCCTTGTTGCCACACCATGCACTCTCTTATGTGGCAAGTCAAACTGCTTTAAATATATAGAAAGTCCTATATTGTCTGTCTTGTAGCTATCGTACCACTTGCCAAAATTGCACGCGTGCGGATCTGTGGTCAATGTAAATTCTGTATCTTTCTCAATTGAGGTGATTAGAGTTTGCACCCATTCTATGTGCTCTGCTTCGCGCTGCTTTAACATATCAAGCAGGGCTTTGTCCATCTCTTCAAGCGATTGCTTGCCGAGCCTTTTCCGTGTGTCTATTAGTGTGATGATATTTTTTCTTAACTTAATTACTCCGCGAATAAAATCCCGCGATTCAGGCACTGGAGTAACTTTGGGAACAATTACTATCTCGCGTATAGGTTCGAGCTTTATAGCGTAGCGTGTGTCTGCTACTTGGATTACAAGATATTGGTCAAGCAATGAGCCTGACGAATTAACCGCCATTTGTGTTTCTGTCTTCATTTATGCACACCTTGCTTTTATTTAAATTAAATACAATCGCTGTTAAGTAATATGATCCTATGCATATTATTTTGCGCCAGTGGCAAAATAATAGAATGCACGATATAGCACCACTTATTATTGTAATTATCGATATATTTTTTTCAAACTTTAATATAAATTAATTGTAAAGATTCATTTCTTGCGAACTTATGCCCACAACAAAGGCAGTTTTTGCAATTTGCACAGAATAACCCCAAATAATACAATAGAAACTTTCCCATTGTCTACTTGCTGTTCTCCAGATGTCCTACACCTTCGAGGTGTAGGACATCTTAAAGCCAAATATTTCCTTACGGATACACATTCAGTTATAGTTCCTAATATATTATTTGGGATAAAAATAAGAATCCCTATATTATTACTAATTTTTATTTCGATAGCGCCCTTGCATCTCTTTTCGCAGGTCAATACAGAGGTGTTTCGCAAGGAATTTTCGGGCGATGGGCTGTTTCACCAAATTAATTTTGACTTGGGAATAGTCAAAGGCAATACGGAGTTTACATCTGTGCGAACAAGCTACAGAGCCGATTATTTGGAGGAGAAATTTCATCATTTTGGCGTGCTGAGCTATGGCTATGCCGAGGACGATGTACGCAAGAAAGAAAACAGAGGATTTATTCATTTGAGATCGTCTTACGAATGGCTAAGTTTTATGGCAATTGAAGCATTTTTCCAGAAAGAATTTAACGAATTTATCCTATTGAAAGATAGGAATTTATTGGGTGGCGGCGGCAGAGTTAGAATAATCAATACCTCGTTTGATTTAGATACATCGCAATCGAAGAAATTCGATGTCTATGCATATATTGGCTTCGGCGCTATGATTGAAAATGAATATATAAACACAAAGCCGCGTAAAGATGCCACAGTCGGTAGAATGACTTCATATACTTCGATTGGAGCAAATATCAGCCAAGATATGATGTTCAAAATAGTAGTATATTATCAGCCGTGCTTCGCAAATTTTGATGATTATAGGGCGCTCAGCGAAGGCAGCTTAAACTTCAAAATCAGCAAGCATTTTTCGTTCAGAACGGCAATGGTTCTGCGATACGACAGCCGCCCGCCTTTAAACGTCAAGCCACGCGATTTGAATTTATTCAGCGGCATACAAGTAGTTTTATAGCGTAATCGCGAGATTTGCTTATTGCAATTTCGCCGCTTTCTGCATAACAAATAAATTTATCGGAGTTGCGTCAAACTAAACATTGACGAACAGAGGCATTTATGAAAGCGACACTCCAAATCACCGTTGCACTTCTGGTAATTTTTGCAAATACGGCATTTGCAAAAATCGTGCATATAAAAATTGACGGCGGTATTTCGCCCGGCACTTCGCTATTCGTCGAAAATTCAATAAAATATGCAGAATCCACTAATGCAGAAGCTATGATAATCACGCTCAATACCCCGGGCGGTCTGCTTGACGCTACCCGCGATATTGTCCAAAATATTATGGCATCGAAAGTGCCAATCGCAGTTTATATTGCACCGGGCGGTGCAAGAGCTGGCTCGGCTGGGGTTTTCATAACTCTCGCGGCGAATATTGCGGCAATGGCTCCGGGCACAAATATAGGCGCAGCGCACCCTGTCGATATGGGTGGCAACGCTCCCGATTCCATCATGGGCGATAAAATTACAAATGACGCAGCTGCGTTTATCCGCTCTATTGCAAACGAGAGAAATAGAAATATCGATTGGGCTGAGCGCACAGTCCGAGAAAGCATTTCGGCTACCGAAAAAGAAGCGCTCTTGGCTGGAGCTATCGATTATATTGCTCCGAATTTAAATGCTTTAGTGAAGTATATGGACGGCTGCACTGTTTCCGTTGCCGATGGCGAAGTAACGATAAAATCAGCTGGAGTGGCAATAGAAAATCGCGAAATGGATTGGCGAGAGTATTTTTTGTTCTGGATAAGCAATCCGAACATTGCATACATATTGCTGATGATTGGCATCTACGGCTTAATCTTTGAATTTTGGAGTCCGGGTGCGATATTTCCCGGTGTTATTGGCGGAATATCTTTGCTGCTGTCGCTATTTTCATTGCAGATGCTGCCAGTTAACCTTGTCGGTGCAGCATTAATATTACTTTCGATAATTATGTTTCTGCTCGAAATCAAGGTGGTGAGCTACGGTTTGCTTACTATCGGTGGAGTAATATCGCTTGCGATAGGTTCGATAATTCTTATTGACGCACCCAACAAAGTTATGGATATATCTATGAATTTAATTATAACATTTGTGATATTGACTGCACTCTTTTTTGCGGCTATCGGCGGTATCGGGCTGAGGGCACAATTCAAGAAAAAAGCTACGGGGCAGTCCGCTCTGCTCGGTCTAAAAGGCAATGCCCTTGATAATTTCTCATCAGGGGCAAAGGGGCAGGTGAGAGTATTCGGCGAGATATGGAGTGCGGTCTCTGAAGATAATATTTCGGTTGGCGATGAAATAATAGTCGAGCAAGTAAATGAATTTTTGCTAAAAGTCAGAAAATACACTGGTTCGTAGCTTTTGACCTGCCAAAAATGTATTGCCTCTGGCGGGGCATAGCGTTGGTATATAAGCAAAAGCGTCAACTTGGTCATCATTTTTCCCATTTGGGAATGCAAGAAGTTCAGCTTCAAATTCGCTCAGCCAATAAGCATTTCGCAAGAAAAAAACTTTGCCCGATTCGAGCATTGCCGCTATGGGCAGCGCTCTCGAATATTTATCTTTATCAGCTCGCAATTCCTTTGTGGGCAATCCTTCCGCAAGCGCCTGCCTTACAAGCGATTTTTGATATTGAACGCTCTCTATACCAAAAAGTTTGATAGCATATCGGCTGTGCAACCTTTTCAAAAATTCTAAATGTTTAGCTGGATCTATTCGCTCGCGAACAACTTCTAAAATCAGTACGTCTCTGCTTTGCGATAGTGCAAAAATTATAGCAACGGTATAATCTGCCTTTTCGCCAGTCGATATAGCTAAATCGACGCTTGCGAATATTGGGCAATCGTCGGCATATATTTTAGCTCCGCTATCCAACGAAAATATTTTATTCGCTTCATCAAAATATTTAAAATTCGTCCGCTTGAATATACTGCCGCCAAGAGGCGCAGGACGCTGTTGATAGAGCGAAGCGAACCAATATGAACCAATTTGCTGTTTAATTTCATTTAGCTTTTCGAGCGAAAATCTTTCTTCCCACAGCGGCTCGCCAAGCTGCCTGCCAATCGGGTCGTTATCTTCGGCAATTGCGGGCAGGCTCACTATTTCCCAATTGCCTTGCTTGCTCGATATAAGCCTGCCGACAAGGTCGTCTTCGTTCCAGCGGGTCATCACAATTATAATAATCCCATCAGGCTCAATCCGTGTAAATGCAGTCGCGGCGAACCATTCCCAAATATTATCGCGATAAGTTGGGCTGCCTGCTTCGGCATCATTTTTAACGGGGTCGTCTATGATAAGCAAATCAGCGCCCTTGCCTGTGATTGCTCCGCCGATTCCGGCAGTCATCATCGCTCCGCCTTGCTCTAACTCAAAATTTTGTATCGATGCAGAGCCGAATTTAAGGGAAGTTCCGAAGATTTTTTCACCAAATTCATCAAACAAATCGCGAACTTTTCGCCCCCAAGCGGCAGCAAAATTTGCTTCGTATGATGTTAAAATAACTCTATGCGATGGGAAAGTGCCCAAATACCAAAATGGGAAAAATTTGGAGATAAGCTCCGATTTACCATGCCGAGGCGGAAGATTTATAACAAGCCGGCGGCGCTTTCTATAAGCTGCTTCGACCAGCAAATTATCGAGAAAAGCTATATGCGGCGGCACTTTATATTTTCCGCAAGTAATTTCTTGTGCCACTTTTGCAGGCGAACTTAGCAGTATTTTTGATATTTCCTTTTCCATTTTTGCTCTGTTTTTATTAGCAAAATTGGACTTTTAGCCACAAAGCACAAGGAAACGATTTTAAAACCAAATAATGGGAGAGGAAGATCTGTCTGACTGTCTATCCGCTGTTTCCCAGATGGGGCTGTCTCATAAGGTTACTGATACATTATTTGGAATTATTTTAATCCCGAAGGGATTTGATGTTTGTAGAAAATAAAATTGCATAATATAATTCGACTCCTACGGAGTCGTATAAATCACCATTTCTTCACTACTACAAACATTTGAACCCTTCGGGTTCGTTACAATTTGGCTTTAAGATGCCCCCTACACCTCGAAGGTGCCAAAGAACTTTTGTCAGAATCATGATTTACCTGATTAAAGGATTAACAAGATTATTTCCGACTGCTATTCAATTTTCTTCCTTCTTATCCTATTAATCATATAATCCTGTAAATCCTAATTCAGACTGTAAAAATAGATGTCCTACACCTCGAAGGTGTAGGACATCTTAAACTCAAACGGCAAATAACCCGAAGGGTGGATTAAAATAAATCCAAATAATACATGCATTATTTTATGCTAAACCTATACGCCTTCTGCATTTGGATGCCAAATAAACTTGTGCATTTGCAACTGCATCCTAACTTTTTCGCCGCATGCGAGCACTTTTTCTGCCAAGCGCTTAGGCGTATATCTATCAAAAACTGGCGAAAATATCACATCGCCTGCTATTTTGGTAAGATTATATTCACTGATTATATCCAATGCCCAATGGAAATCGGTATCGCTCGCAATCGCAAATTTCACTTCGTCATTTTTTGAAATATGGCTTATATTTTTGAAATTATTGTAATGGCTCATTTTGGAATCTGGACATTTGATGTCCATAATTTTGATTACACGCTTATCGACTTCGCTTATATCGGCATGCCCATTTGTCTCAAGCGCTGTTTCATAGCCGCGGTCGCATAAAATTTTTAAAAAGCTATAAGCATTCCTTTGGGCAAGCGGTTCGCCTCCGGTCAGCTCGACGAAATTGCAATTATACTCGGCTATTTTTTCAAGCACTTGCTCAAAAGTCATTAAAGATTTTACTTCTTCTAAGTCGAGCGCATAGTCGGTGTCGCACCAAGCACACCTCAGCATGCACCCTTGCAACCGAACAAAAACGCACGGACGCCCCGCGCGAGTGCCCTCGCCTTGTATAGAAAAAAATATTTCATTGACGTTCAAAACGTCGCTGTTTAAATTTTTATGTTTCATTTTCTAAATCAACTCCGTTTTGACACGCTTTATACTTGCTCCGATAGACGTTAGCTTTTTCTCGAAATCCTCATAGCCTCTATCGATATGATAAATTCTCAGAATTTCAGATGTTCCTTCGGCTATTAGTGCGGCGAGCACAAGTGCAGCGCCAGCTCGCAAATCCGAAGACATCACTATTGCCCCCGATAGTTGCTTTCCACCTTTGATAATTGCAGAATTATCAACGACTTCCACGTCAGCGCCGAGCCTAATCAACTCTGGCACATGCTTGAAGCGATCGGTATAAATTGTATCAGTTACTTTAGAAGTGCCGTTTGCAGCAAGCATAAGCGAAGTCCATTGAGCTTGCACATCAGTCGGGATGCCCGGATAAGTAGTGGCAATCAAATCTATCGGATTCGGTTTGTCGCTCATTTCGAGCATAATTTTATCGGCATTAACGTCAATTTCGCAGCCCGCTTCTTCGAGCTTGGCAATCACAGAAGTCAAGTGATATGGATTAACATTTGTTAGTTCTATCTTTCCGCCCGTCATAGCGGCGGCGATCAAAAATGTTGCCGCTTCAATTCTATCGGGAATTGTCTCTTGATTCACTGGCTTAAGTTCATCAACTCCTTCAATCTCTAATTGCGAAGTGCCGATACCATCTATTTTTGCGCCCATTTGCACAAGCATTCGAGCAAGAGCAGTTATCTCTGGCTCGGTAGCCGCGTTGGTAAGCAGCGTGTTGCCTTTTGCGAGAGTTGCCGCCATCAGCACATTTCCAGTAGCTCCGACGCTTGAAATATCAAAATGAAATTTATTGCCAATTAACTTGCTCGATTTAGCTACCACGTAGCCGCTTTCGAGTGATAGTTCGGCACCAAGCTTTTCGAGCCCTTTTAAGTGCAAATCCACTGGACGCGGTCCCCAAGCGCAGCCGCCCGGCAGCGAAACCCTTGCTTGCCCATAGCGAGCTACTAATGGTCCCAACACATAGAACGAAGCACGCATTTTTTTTACATGCTCGTATGGCGCTTCAAAACTTGTAACTTTAGTCGAATCAACGAATAAATCGTTGCCGTTGAGTTCGCAAAATACGCCGAGCGAGTTCAGCAGCCGCGACATAGTCCATACGTCTCTTAAGTTCGGCGTGTTGCTGAGATGATAAGTGCCGGGAGCAAGCAAAGAAGCTGGCATCAGAGCCAAAGAACCGTTTTTAGCACCCGATACTTTAATCCTTCCGTTCAGCTTTCTGCCACCTTGAACAACAAACTTATCCATATCTATCCTTTTTTACTAATATTCAAATTGTGCATAACTTACAAATATACAAGAAGAGAAGCTAAAATAAAAGAAAAAGTTTTTTAACCCAAATAATGCAATAGAAACTTTCCAATTGGCTATTCGCTGTTCCCCAGATATCCTACACCTCGAAGGTGTAGGACATCTTAGAACCTAACATTTTTTTGATACGCAGTCAGTTATAGCTCCTAATGAATTATTTGGATTTAAGGCAAAATGGCAGAGCCACAACCGCAAAATCTTCGCCTAATTTAGTTAGCTATTGATAATTTTCTGGGCGAGATCAATGATTTTATTTGTTTGCTCTGCCAATGTCATTTCTGATGTATCAATCAAAATAGCGTCGTCGGCTTGCTTGAGCGGGCTTATATCGCGGGACGAATCGTAATTATCCCTATCGATTATTTGCTTTTTAATTTCATCTAACTCGAAAACTATCCCTTTTGCTGCAAGTTCGATAGCTCGCCGCTTAGCTCTGGCTTCTATCGATGCAATCAAAAATATTTTAAGTTCGGCTTGCGGAAATACCACAGTGCCTATGTCGCGACCGTCCATTACAACGCCGCCACTTTTGCCCAATTCTCTCTGCTGTGCAACAAGTTTTTCGCGGACGTATTGCATAGCACTTACTGGAGAGACGAGTTTAGTTACCTCTGGCAAACGAATATCGTCGGAGACGTCTTCGCCATTAAGCATAGTGAGCTGCCCGCTCGGAGATGGTCGCAGTTCTATTTTCGCTTCGTCGGTCAATTGCCTTACGCTTTCCTCGCTTAAATCGCTGCCGTTGCGGATAGCCGCAAGAGTTACGGCACGATACATAGCGCCAGTATCAATATAAATGTAGCTCAATTTTTCGGCAACAATTTTTGCCGATGAAGTTTTGCCCGAACCAGCGGGACCATCGATAGCTATAATTATTTTCTTCATTTTACAGAATCGAAGTGATTTTCCAGAGTGTTAAATATTTCGTTATAATTGCTCAGATTTTCAAAAAGATAGTCGGGCGACGCTGCCGATAAGTCTTTTACGCTTGCTTTGCCAGTTGCAACAGCGACAACGGGCATACCGCAGCTTCTTGCACATTCCACATCGCGGTGGGTGT
>JAKIZN010000341.1 GCA_022708005.1 Bacteroidota bacterium
TACACCTCGAAGGTGTAGGACATCTGGAAAACAGCGAATAGACAATGGGAAAGTTTCTATTAAATTATTCGGGATTAAGAGATATTGGAAATTTCTGCCTCGCAAGGCATAGCTCAACTTTTGTAGCTAAATAGGCGAAAGCGAAAAAATAAGTTTTTTTTGGCAGTCTAAATATCTTTAAATTTGTATAATTATTTTTTTAAAATATTAAAAAATGGAGTTTTTTTAATGCGCACTATTTTTGTTGTATTATTAATCGCAGGACTAACCTTGACAGCTACAGCCCAACAACCCGCAACATCGCCCAATGCAAATTTCAAGACATTCGAGGATTCCGTTGCTTATGCAATTGGCGTAAATATCGGCAATAATTTGCTGAAAGATGGGTTGCTTTTGAATTTAGATTTACTTAAAGCGGGAATAAACGACGCTTATGCGAATAAATCTATACTTACACCGGAGCAATTGCAAGATGTTTTTCAAAAATTCTCTCGAATAATGCAAGAAAAGCAACAGGCACAATTAGCCGCCCAAGGCAAAGCTAACGAAGAAAAAGGAAAGAAGTTTTTGGCAACAAACAAGGCTAAACCGGGAGTGAAGGTAACCGCTTCGGGACTTCAATATGAAGTTATAAAGGAAGGCACCGGCGCAAAGCCAACAGCCACAGACAAGGTTAAAGTTCACTATACTGGCACTCTTATTGACGGGACAAAATTTGATAGCTCGGTGGATAGAGGCGAGCCTATAACTTTCCCACTCAATGGCGTAATAAAAGGCTGGACAGAAGGGCTACAACTGATGACAGTCGGCTCAAAATACAGATTTTATATTCCATCTGAATTAGCTTATGGCGAACATGGTTCGGGCGGCGGACAAATTGGACCAAATGAAACATTGATTTTTGATGTTGAATTGATTAGCATCGAAAAGTAAGCTTAAGTTCAGTATATTTAAAGCAGAAAGAGTTGTCCGCAAATTTCGGGCAACTCTTTTATCTTTAATCCAAATAATGCGGAAAAGTTAGGCTTTAAGATGTCCTACACCTCGAAGGTGTAGGACATCTGGAAAACAGCGAATAGGCAAGTAAAGTTTATAATGAATAATTTAGGTTGAAAATGATTCAAACTATAAAAATAGATGGGGCTGTCTTATATGGGGTTCAGATGCATTATTTGGGTTTAATCCCGAAGGGATTTGATGTTTGTAGAAAATAAGATTGCATAACCCAATGCGACTCCTACGGAGTCGTATAACTTGCCGATTATTCATTACTACAAACATTTGAACCCTTTGGGTTCGTTACAATTTGGCTTTAAGATGTCCTACATCTTCGAAGGTGTAGGACATCTGGAGAACAGCGGATAGGCAATGAGAAAATTTCTATTGCATTATTCTGGCTTATTCCTCTTCGCGACCGATCGCTATATTAATTATCTTTTCGCAAAGTTCAGGAAACTCATATCCAATTTCCTTTGCCGCTTTTGGCACAAGGGAAGTAGACGTAAAGCCCGGTATGGTATTCACCTCGAGGCAGTAGGGCTGCCCCTCATCAGTCAATCGAAAATCCACTCTGCTGAATCCTTTGCAGCCAAGAATATTGTGAGCCGTCAACGCCAATCCTTGAGTAAACTCTGCAATATCCTCGCTAATTTCGGCTGGGCAAACATATTGTGTCTGCCCTTTTGTGTATTTGTGCTTGTAATCATAAAAGCCGTCTTCTGGTATAATTTCAATTACAGGCAGTGCTTCATCGCCAACGACTCCGACAGTGATTTCCCTGCCGTCTATATATTGCTCTATCAGCACATCTTCGCAGTATTGCCCCGCGAGCTTGATGCCATTAGCTATATCGTCCAAATTTCCATCTTTTACTATTGTCAATCCAATGGTTGAGCCTTGATTGTTAGGCTTAATTACTATTTCGTCGCCCATTTCACTTCTAATTTCTTTTATAATATCATAGTTATCAGCTATTTTGGGGTGAACGGTAATCCCGGCAGGTGTGGGTATCCCCGCAACGGTTAGCAAATGCTTTGTAGTAGCTTTGTCTATTGAAATTGCGTTTGCACCGACTCCGCTACCCGTATAAGGTATGCCACGAAGCTCTAATAGCGATTGAA
>JAKIZN010000342.1 GCA_022708005.1 Bacteroidota bacterium
ATGCTATAGCTTGCCTGCGCGGCGGCAACGAATACGGCGAAGATTGGCATCGCGGCGGTATGTTGGCAAATAAGCAAAATACTTTTGATGACTTTATTTCCGCAGCAGAGTGGCTGATAGAAAGCGGATATACAAATCCGTCGAAGCTCGCAATCAGAGGTGGTAGCAACGGCGGGCTACTAACCGGAGCTGTTACGGTGCAGCGACCCGACCTTTTCAAAGCCGTAGTCTGTGCTGTTCCATTGCTTGATATGCTGCGGTACCACAAGTTCTTAATTGCGAGATATTGGATACCTGAATATGGCAATGCCGAAGTGAAAAATGATTTTGATATTATAGTGAAATATTCGCCTTATCAAAATATTAAGTTAGGAGTAAATTATCCTTCTATGCTAATAAAGGCTGGCGAAAATGACGCAAGGGTGGATCCGTTGCACGCTAAAAAGTTTGCGGCGGCATTGCAAAATTTGGAATCACAGACTAATCCAATATTATTATTTGTAGATTTCGAGAGCGGGCATGGCTCGGGGCAGTCGATAGAGCAAATGGTTGAAAATTCATATTTAGAATGGAAATATATAATGGGCGAACTCGGAATGAAATAAACCTAAATAATTCAATAGGAACTTTCCTATTGCCTAATAGCTGTTTTCCAGATGTCCTACACATTCGAGAGGGGTAGGACATCTTAAAGCTAAATATTTTCTTACGGATACGCAGTCAGACAAACTTTCTAATGAATTATTTGAAATAATAGCAAGCGGTGGGCAGTAGCCGCTGCCCACCACTTAGTAGGTTTATTTAATTAAATTTAGCGCACTGCCAGCTTTGAACCATTCGATTTGGTGCTGATTATAAGTATGGCTTACTTCAAACTGCTCGCTGCTGCCGTCTTTATGGTGCAAAACTACCGTGAGCGGCTTATTCGGAGCAAATTCACTTAAGCCAATAATATCAATATCATCATCTTCGAGTATCTTATTATAATCATCTTTGTTGATAAAAGTTAGAGCGAGCATTCCTTGCTTTTTCAAGTTAGTTTCGTGAATGCGAGCAAAGGATTTGACCAAAATAGCTTTAACTCCTAAGTGTCGTGGCTGCATAGCCGCATGCTCACGAGAGGAGCCTTCGCCATAGTTTTCGTCGCCGACTACTATCGAGCCTAATCCGTTCGCCTTATATTGCCGTTGAACCGCTGGCACTGCAAGATATTCGCCAGTTAGTTGATTTTTAACGGAATTAGTTTGCCCATTAAAGAAATTTGTAGCGCCAGTCAATGTGTTATTCGCGATATTGTCCAAATGCCCGCGGAAGCGCAGCCAAGGTCCAGCCATAGAGATATGGTCAGTAGTGCATTTCCCTTGTGCCTTTATCAGCAATTTTAAGCCTTTGAAATCTTTGCCGTCCCATTTTTCAAATGGTGCGATAAGTTGCAGTCTTTCGGAATCGGGCTTAACGATAATCTCGATATTTTCGCCATTTTCGGCAGGAGCTTGATAGCCAGCATCAATTACGTCGAAGCCTAATGGCGGAAATTCAAAGCCGCTCGGCTCTTCGAGCATAACTTCTTCGCCATCTTCGTTAATCAATTTATCAGTCATTGGATTGAAATCCAAACGCCCTGCAATAGCCATAGCCGTAACTATTTCTGGCGAAGCAACAAAGGCATGCGTGTTTGGGTTGCCGTCGTTGCGTTTAGCAAAATTCCTATTAAATGAAGTGATAATCGAGTTTTTCTCCTTATTTTCAGCGCCTTCTCTCGCCCATTGCCCTATGCACGGACCGCAAGCATTGGCAAGTATGACGCCACCAATTTTCTTGAAAATATCGATAAATCCGTCTCGTTCGATAGTGTAGCGAACCATTTCAGAGCCCGGCGTAATCAAAAATTCGCTTTTGGCAGTTAGCTTTTTTTCGGCTGCTTGCTTGGCGAGCGAAGCCGAGCGAGATATATCTTCGTAAGAAGAGTTAGTGCAAGAGCCTATTAGCCCGACATCGAGTTTGAGAGGCCAGTTGTTTTTGCGAGCTTCTTCAGCAAAATTAGCTACTGGGTTGGCTAAATCTGGAGTGAAAGGTCCATTGATATGTGGCGCCAACTCCGATAAATTTATTTCG
>JAKIZN010000343.1 GCA_022708005.1 Bacteroidota bacterium
AGTTTCGGCAGTCAAGAAAAATTCTATTGGAAATGCTTTGTTTGCAAAGTCTCTTATGATATTTTTCAGCTTCCAAGGCTGGTGGGCATCGAAAGGAATATAGCCCAGCACTGCGTCATAGCCTTCGTCTTTGGATTTTTGCGAAACCACAAAATTTTCTTCCCAAAAAATAAAATCTTGCTTAATCGCTCTCGCTTTGCTAACTATCGCATTTCTAAGCTTAGTCGGCAGCGAGTGTCCCATATCTATCATAACGCCGTCGATGCCGAAGCTGTTGATATAAAATGGTATTACGTCGATTATATGTTGCCATAGCGGTGCGTTTTCAAATTGCTCTTGGCTAAGTTCGTTATCATACATCCTAACTGTATTATATGCAATGTAGTTAAATTTAGGATTATCGTATAATTTCAAGTAAGTAACGTCAGACCAGAGCGGTTGCTTGTCGTCGGGTGGCCAGTCCGCAAACGCATTCGGCACGGTCAGCAGTTCGCCGTTGATAGCTTTGGCTTGAATTTTCCCGTTATCATTGATATATGGGTTGCTATGCGGAGTATCGAATAGCTCAACATAACTTTTGTGCGGTGGCAGCAGTTCCGTCAAGTCGCCTGCATTAACCTTTTCCTTAATTAAAATTAGCTCTTCATCTTCAAATTTTGGTGGATGGAACGTTTCGCCATTGTCTTTAATCCAATAAAACCACTCTGGATGCTCTATTGCAAGCTCGCTATCAAGCGAAGAAGTCCTAAAAACGAACTCTAAAATGACTTTAATACCGAGCATTTGAGAGGCTTCGACAAAGGCGCTAAATTGCTCTTCGATCGGCATTTGGAGCAGCGGCTCAGATAAATTTTCATCGATTTTGTAGTGGTGCTGTATGGAATATGGCGAGCCAAGGTCGCCCTTATTTCCATACTTTCCAATCGACGTTATCGGAAGCAAATAAACAGTGCTAACCCCAAGGCTTTTGAGATATGGCAGCAGAGCGATAGCCTTCAGAAATGTTCCTGTTTGCTTGAATGCACTGCTGTCAGCATGTAAACTGCCAGCTTGACGGTGATCAAATGCGGTGGCTAATCGGACAAACATATTATATACGACGTCGGCGGTTAGAGCGTTGGGCTGCTTCGCGGCAATTTGCTTGATGCGTGCAATCCGCCCTTCAAAAAAATCGAAAGGATTAAGCTCAACTGTATGCCCTACGCTATCAAACTGCTCAAGCCATAGCGTCGGAACTTGAAATGGGTGGGGATATGCTTGTTGCTTTAACTCATTAATTCTATTTACAATTTTGTCTAAATAACTCATAATTTTTGATAGATAAGTAAAAAAATCAAGCGAATATAGTAAAATGAGAGTATGTAGCCAAGAAAAATTAGAGGAAATGCGATTACTTTGGCGATAATATTAAATATAGCAAAATAAAAAAATCAAGAAAAACGTTTCAACGAATCCATCTTTTCCTCAGAAAAAACTTTCCCCACTATTTTTTTCTCGATTTTTATCGAAATATTTATTTAAAAATATATTAATCTAAATTTAATTATTATATCATTCTAAATAATAAACCAATAGTAATAATTGAGCAATTATATTTCAAATATTCATAGTTAAGACTGTTTTATTAATCAATATTAATTGTGATGGATTTAATTGTTTCTGTTAGGCTAATATTTAACCATAGTTCATACAAACAATTTCGGCATTATTTTTTTTGATATTGAGAAAATTATATTGTTAATGATAGTAAGTTTTTTTAATTTTAAATAATTAATAACGTGCAAATTAAATAATATTGTAATTTTTATTGTTAATATATTTTAATTGATTAGTTACTTTTCAAAAGGTAAAAAATGAAAAAATCCAATCGACGCGACTTTCTCAAAGGTGCGGCTGCAATTGGAGCTGCGGGAGTTGGACTTAGTGCCTCAGCCAAAGCATCTCCGGCAAATATTTTGTCGGAAGATAGAATGGGGGTGCTTGTCGATACAACGACATGCATAGGGTGTAGGCACTGTGAGTGGGCTTGTAAGACCTCTCACGGTTTTCCTGCTGGAGACCTAAGCGACTACCAAGACAGAGAAGTATTTAAAGAATTGCGACGTCCAGA
>JAKIZN010000037.1 GCA_022708005.1 Bacteroidota bacterium
GTTGATACAAGGAGAAATAGAGTCGCCGTATATAAAATATTGCATTAATAAGGAAAATTGGGAAAAAGCCAGAACTATGATGGCGGGCTTTCTATTATCGGAAATAAAAAATAAAGATAACTCAAAATGTGAAACAAAGCAACAGCCGTAGGGCGTTGATGTTGTGATTTAAATTGTATGTTTAAAATATATAAGAATTAAGTGCGATGGAAAGCAACGAACAAATAAAAGAAGTGATAAAGCAAAAATATAGTGAAATTGCTTTGCAAGATAAACAAATAAATGCAAGGTCTTGCTGCGGCAGCGGCTGCAGCAGCAACGAAGTGTATAATATTATGAGCGATGAATACGAGCTTTTGGCGGGCTATAATCCCGATGCCGATTTGAAATTAGGCTGCGGACTGCCGACTGAATTTGCTAATATAAAAAAGGGCGATACAGTGGTGGACTTGGGTAGCGGAGCGGGAAATGATTGCTTCGTTGCAAGGCACGAGGTTGGCGAAACAGGGAAAATTATTGGCATAGATTTTACCGAAGCAATGATAGAAAAAGCAAGAAACAACGCTGAAAAGCTGAAATTCAACAATGTAGAGTTTAGGCTAGGCGATATTGAAAAAATACCAGTTGCAGCCAATGTTGCCGACGTCGTAGTGAGCAACTGCGTAATGAACTTAGTCCCAGACAAGCCGAAAGCATTTAGCGAAGTTTATCGAATTCTGAAAGTGGGTGGGCATTTTAGCATTTCGGACATTGTGCTTACAGGCGATTTACCAGAAAAAATCAAAAGTGCTGCGGAAATGTATGCGGGCTGCGTGGCAAGCGCTATCCAGAAAACTGATTATCTGCAAATCATTAGAATCGCGGGATTTAAAAATGTTGTAGTGCAAAGAGAAAAGCCTATTATAGTGCCAGACGATATTTTAAAGAATTACTTAACTGATGAAGAAATAATAGCTTACAAAGCAAAAGAAAATATCATATATAGCATAACCGTCTATGGCGAAAAGCAAATAAATTGCTGCGGGACAAATTGCTGCTAGCTCAAGCTGTCCTATGATGTAGAATGAAAATGCGGCGCCGTAGCGTCGCTGCTAAATATGGCTATATAATGAAAAAGATTATATTTGCGTTGCTATTTACGCTGAGTTCGCTGAATTTATCGAGCCAATTATGCGAAGACTATATGATTTGGGACGGAAGCGAAACAGTTTCTGATTTTGGCATCGACACAACTGGCAATTGGTGGGCAATTACTAACCCATTTAGCAATTATAAGCGACTGATTGTTAGCGGCGACGAAACTGAAGAATATAACCAGATATCCAAACCAATTTTTTCGCAAGATGGGAATCGATGGGCTGCCTTTGCTGAATACAATGGCTCATGGTATGTTATAACAAATGATGACCTTATTGAGCTGAAAGCTACTGATGTAGGCAGTCTTGGGTTTACAAATAACTCAAAATATTTAGTCTATTCGTATAAATCTTCGGAAATTGAATACATTGTATTGCCCGAACAAACTATTCAAGTGCTTGGCAAAGCTGGCACTTTCTATGTCAATGACGATGCAAATATGTTTGCCTTTGCGGGCATGCGCGGCTCGAAATATGTTATCAATATCAATGGCATAGAAACAACTACATTCGACGAAGTGCTGCCTATCGGCTTTTGGCATGATAATACGTTTATATATGCTGCTAAAAATGGAATGAATTGGCAAATATATAGGAATAATCGCCCTATTAGCGAAAACTACGCTCTGATTAAAGAAACGGCGATAAATAGGTTCGGCACTGTCGCAGCAGCAATAATAGAAACTTTTGCGGGCTATCAAACTGCAATTGTAATTTCTGATGATTATTACGAACCAATTATTGGCAGAAATTATGATTTGGCGGCATATTTGACGTTGCACCCAGATTTGCCACTTGTAGCGTATTTTGCTAAATCTGGATTGGGCAATTTTATTGTGCAAAACACAGCAGAATATTCGACATATATAAATACTGGTGTGCCACAATATTCAAGCGATGGCGAAGATTTGCTTTTTGCTGCCTGCGACTTCGATTGCTTTGTGGCTGTCAATGGCAAACGCTATACGCTGAAAACTTCGATTACGCCACAAAATCAGTTAGCGATCAAATCTGGGAGCAATACTATTGCTTATTCTACAAGTTCTAATATGAACGTGCTTTTTCTCGAAACAAATAAAATGCACGCGGGCATGATGGTCGATAAAATTTTGCCACCAATTTTTAACCGTCGAACAAATCGATATGAAACAGTTGGCGCTATCAACAATCGGCTTTATTTATTAACTTGTAGAACAAATTAAACTTACATTTCATTTGCTCATTTTTTTTGTTTATTTTTGTTTCTTTGCAAAATACTAATTTCGGATAATATTTATATGAAAATTACATTTCCTGATGGCAATTCAAGAGAATACGCCGACGGCACGACAGGTATGGAAATCGCTAAATCGATTTCTGAAGGTCTGGCGCGGGTGGCTCTTGGAATAGAGGTCAATGGCAAGACTTACGATTTATCGAGAAAAATCAATGAAGATGCTACTGTAAAAATTTTCACTTTTGATAGCGACGAAGGCAAGGAAATTTTTTGGCATAGCTCGGCTCATTTAATGGCTGAAGCAGTTGCCGCTATATATCCGGGCGCTAAGTTCGGGGTCGGTCCTGCTATTGAAAATGGCTTTTATTATGATATCGACATCCCCGGCGAAGCGAGAATTGCCTCTGAGGATATTCCTAAAATAGAGCAGAAGATGGCTGAACTCGCAAAGGCTGCGCAGGAGTATCAAAGAATAGAAATTTCTTGGGATGACGCTATCGAACATTGGAAAAAAGTGGGCGATGAGTATAAAATTGAGTTGCTCGAAGGCTTGAAAGATGAAGAAATAACTTTTTATAAGCAAGGTGATTTCATTGACTTATGCCGAGGCACGCATATACCGAATACTTCGTTAATCAAGGCAATAAAGCTTTATAACATTGCGGGTGCTTATTGGAAAGGCGATTCCGAAAGAAATATGATGACCCGCATATACGGCATCACATTCCCCAAAAAAGCTCAACTCGATGAATGGATTAAAATGCGAGAAGAAGCCGAAAGGCGAGACCATAAAAAGCTTGGCAAAGAGCTTGAGCTATTTATGATAACTCCAGCCATTGGCTGCCAGTTTGGTTGCCTAAGGGTGCTTTTATCAGGCGAAAGCTCGAAAGCTTTATCAAAGAAGAGCTTCTTCGCCGCGGATATGTTGAAGTAATTACTCCGCATATTGGGAATTTAGAGTTATATAAGACCTCGGGACATTACCCATATTATTCCGATTCTCAATATGCACCTATCAAAGTCGAGGACGAGGAATATTTGCTAAAGCCGATGAACTGCCCGCACCATCATCAAATTTATTCATCGAAGCCGCGCTCTTACCGTGATTTGCCTGTTAGGCTTGCCGAATTTGGCACAGTTTATAGATATGAGCAATCGGGCGAGCTAAGCGGACTTTCCCGCGTTCGCGGGTTTACTCAAGATGATGCACATATTTATTGCACTCAAGATCAGCTAAAGAGCGAAATTATCAATGCTATTGAGCTTACTCAATTAGTTTTTACTACTTTCGATATGCAAGTTACAACTCGGCTGTCGTTCAGAGATGATAATGCCGAAAAGTATGCTGGCGACCCAGAAATGTGGGAAAAAGCTGAGCGCGAGCTAAAAGAAGTTGCAGATGAAATGGGATTAGAATATACCATTGGCTTGGGCGAAGCATCTTTTTATGGTCCTAAAGTAGACTTTATCGTTCGTGATGCTATCGGCAGAAAGTGGCAGCTTGGGACGGTTCAAGTGGATTATGTGATGCCCGAAAGATTTGGGCTTGAGTATGCAGGTGCGGATAATTCCAAGCACCGCCCTGTTATCATACACCGCGCTCCGTTCGGCTCTATGGAAAGATTTATGTCGATACTTATCGAGCATTTTGCAGGTAATTTCCCATTTTGGCTATGCCCAACGCAAATCAGTATCCTGCCTATCGGGCAAAATCAATACGAATATGCAGAGCAAATCGAAACAAAACTCAAAGAACTCGGCTTCCGTCCGCAAACGGACAAACGCTCTGAAAAAATCAATAGAAAAATCGCCGAATCGGAACAGCAGAAAATACCTTTTGCACTTATTTTAGGGCAAAAAGAAATGGACAGCAATTCTGTATCAGTGCGAGTGCATGGCAAGGGCGATATTGGCGCTAAGTCGCTTGATGAAATGATTGAAATATTTGGCAAACTCGAAGTGCCGGGCTCAAAGCTCGAAGATGTGCTATAGAGTATAATCTAGCGTGCAAGCCCAAATAATGCAATAGAAACTTTGACCTCAACCCCCAACCCCTTCTCCAAGTGGAGAAGGGGAGTAAAAATAGGTGTCTTACATCTTTTGTCAGAATCAGGATTTTCTGGATTATATGATTACCGGGATAAGAAGGGAAGAAAATTGAATAGTTGAAAATAATCTTGTTAATCTTTTAATCTTGAAAATCCTGATTCTGACTGTAAAAATAGATGTCCTACACCTTCGAGGTGTAGGACATCTTAAATCCAAATAGCAAAGAACCCGAAGGGTTCAAATGTTTGTAGCAAAGAAGAAACAGCGAGTTATACGACTCCGTAGGAGTCGTATTATATATATAATTTTATTTTTCTACAAACATCAAATCCCTTCGGGATTAAATCCAAATAATACATTATTTTGGATCAATTCCTAGCTAATGATAAACTTGCACGCAGTTGGTTTTAGCAATGGCTATGTTCAGCACCTTGCCACAATTTCCGAGCAAACTCTCTAAACTGTCCGCGGGCGAAATTTGGGCGATGCCGATGCTCAAAGTTACAGTAAATCGGCGATTGTCTATTTCAATAACCGATATAGCTGCCGAATTTCTAATTTTATCGCCCCAAATTCTTGCCTTATCTGTGCCTTGCCCTACTAATATAACTGCAAAAACTCCTGTTTCTACATCGCCCAAAACGTCATATTCATGAAGGTTTTTGTTTATTAAATGCACAACATGCCTATTGATACGCTCAAATCTGCTATCGTCAGTCTCTTGCTCAAAAGCGGCGTATTTATCAATCGAAATAAGGCATAGGCTCGCCGATGTTTTATAATCTCTAATTCTCGCAATTTCTTCTTGCAATCGCCTGAAAAATGCAGTATTATTCATAAGTCCTGTGTCTGGATCGATTATACTGCTGGTTTGGAGCATTTTTATAAGGTTAATTCTTTCGATACCGTGCCCTGCACTTGTTGCAATAGTGCTGAGTATTTCCAAGTCAAAATTAACGATGCCCGAATGGCTTGCTCCTTCGATAAATAGCGCCCCATAAGTGTTAGATTCCGACCTAATCGGCACTGCAATAAAATATCCGCTCGGCAAAGCGATTTCCTTTGGGCTTACTCGTGGTTTTTGCGATGTAATCGGGTTTTCGAATATTGCTTGAGCATGCACAATAGCATCGCCAATCAGCGTTTGGAACAAATCAACTGGTTCAGTCTGCAAGTAATTAGAAAATCCATTGATCGATTCGCAAGAAGTTACATACCAGCCGTTCCGCCTATCGTCGAACAAGCATACTCCAACGGTTTGCGCATCATACATTTCAACAACTGTATTAACTAGCGCCTGCCCAAGATTAAGGTAATCCGCGCCTGCTTGCGATGCCATTTCGGTAAACTTATTTATTGCCTGCAAGCTCTTATCTGCCTGAAGCAAATCATCTTTATCAGTGTAACTCTTGAATAAGAGCGAAATTAGCTTCGAAAAATGCCCCAAAAAGCTAACTGTAGCCGCATCGTAAGCATCTTTTTCGTTAGTATCGCACCCGATTATGCCTATTACTTGATTTTCGTAAAATATTGGAACACCCACAAATGACGCAGTGCCAGCACGAGAGCTATAATACGGTATCAAGTCTAACTCTGCCGATGGATTAATCTCAGTCAAAATTTCTGGCTTCGAGCTTGCAATTATTTGGCTCACAATATCATTGCTCATCGGGATTTTCGCATCGCTGACAATCGCGTCGGATAGATTGGTTACATAAGCTTCCAATATCAACTGTTGCTTTGCAGGATTAACCAATATTAGCGAAGTAGTGCGAGTATTGATAACCGAACGAATCACCCATAAAAGCCGTGTAACAAAGGCATCGAACTCCTTGCGAGGCTCTGTGCCAATGCTAAATTCATCATCGGCAAGCAATGACATAGGCACTTCAATTTGCTTTTTCTTAAATGCCTTTTTTGGTTCTGGCTTTGCGGGTTCTTCCTTTGCTTCCGCGGGAGCAGGTTCTTGCTGTTGAGCGACTTCTGCCTCGATTTCTTGAATAGGCGCTTCTTCTGCCTCAGGCTCATCAATCTTTTCAACTCCTGCTTGTGCTGTTTCTTCTATAAACTCAAGAGGTTGCGACCCGATAGCTTCTTCAGTTTGCTCTTGTGGCGTAGCTTCTGGCACTTCTATAACAAGTTCATCGGTTGGGATAGCTGCGGCTTCGTATTTATTAGCTGGCTCGGCTTGCGGGTGGGTAATTTCTTGCTGCAAAGTTGGTTCTGCTGGCTGCTCGTCTTCGATTGCAGGTTGCTCGGCAACGATTTTCTCAGTGGCGGTATATTCTTCCATAATCTTCTCTTCTGTAACTTTTGTTTGAGCAGTATCGGGAACTGGCGCAATAGTAGTTTCGCTATCCGACTCCTTGCTGTCTGCCGTTTGCTCGGCTTTGGGAGCAGAGCCATCTTCGGTGCTTGTTATGCCCTGAGTGGCGGTTTCGGCAGGCTTGCTAACTGTTTTAGCCGCGTTTGCCTCCTCAGGTTTGGGGCTACGAGTAGATTTGCTCACTACTCTGAATCCTTCTTCTGCGCCCATAGTTACATTTTCGTCATTTAGCAAATCAGCGCTAAAAGAAGCATCGAAGTTTTCGACGGTTTGCCGTTTTGCCGCGGAGTCTTTGACTACAGTCATTCGCAATTTTTGAGTTTCGGGCAGATTGAATTTATTCGATTCGACCACGTCGGAAAGCCTTTGCGACACAAGCATAACAATGGCTAATATGCCTAATACAGCCACGCTGGCGCCAATTAATTTAATCGCTACCCCTTCCAAAAAAATCGCTATCAGCACGCCGGTAACTACTACCAAAAATGCGAGAATATCACCCGGCTGAAAGACATCTCTTAGCTTTACTTTCTTTCCCATTTACGCTCTTCAAAGTTGTAATCAATAATGTATAATAATAAAGCCCGTCAATAAATACGAAATATACATTTATAATTGCATTTATATAAATACAAAATATAAATTTTCTCAAAATAATAAAAGAAAAATATATAACTATTTTATTTCTTTTGCTTTCGCTTCGTTCCACAAAGCGTCCATTTCTGCTAAAGTCATTTCCGAAAGATTTTTATTCGCTTCGGCTGCACGCTCCTCGATATACTGAAACCTATTAGTAAATTTTTTATTCGCAAGTTGCAATGCGGACTCCGGCACTATATCTTCAAACCTTGCCGCATTGACTAACGCAAATATCAAATCGCCGTATTCTTCAAATGATTTTTCTCTGTTGCCAGCTTCCAATTCGGATTTTAGCTCTTGATATTCTTCCTCGACTTTTGCCCAAACGTCTGATTTATTATCCCAATCAAAGCCAACCCTTGCGGCTTTGTGCTGTATGCGTTCGGCACGCAGCAGCGCGGGCATCGAGAGCGGAACTCCTTCGAGTGCGGACTTTCTGCCTTCGCTCATTTTGATACGCTCCCAATTATCTAATACTTGCCGTTCGCCGTCCACTTGCTCATCGCCAAAAACATGCGGATGGCGAGTAATCATCTTATTCGATATTTTATTGATAACGTCGATAAGGTTGAATTTGCCTTGCTCTTCAGCCATAACAGCGTGCATCACAATATGCAGCAATAAATCGCCTAACTCTTTGGCAAATTCTTGATACTCGTTAGATTGTATCGCGTCGAGTGCTTCGTAAGCCTCTTCAATCATTAGATGTGATATTGATTCATTCGTTTGCTCGCTATCCCATGGGCAATGCAAACGCAATAGTTTGACAATTTCCACAAAGGCGTTGAATACGTCTAATAAATCATTTGGATTATTGGGCTTTGGAATTTTTATACTATTTTCTTTCATTTGTCCGATAAATTAGTAATCATATAATTACAAAAATACAATTTTTTCGCATTCCTTGCAACGCTATCAGCGTTAATCAATAACATACTTTTTAGCAGAATTTGGCACTTTGAATTGGAACGGCGCTGCTGTGGGTTTGTCAATTTCTGCCTTTTCAAGCTCTATAATAAGCGAGCCATCGACGGAGGGAAATTTGAACGTTAGTTTTGACGCTAAATTATATCCCGAAAATTTTTTAAAATTTTCTAAAAAAACATTTAATTCAAGCTCGTTGGCTGCATTTTTTCTTTGGTATTGCACTATAGCATTTTTCTCTTTTGAATACACTACAAATTCGGCAAATTTCCCTACGTTTGAATAAGTGTAAATTATTTGCTTTTCGTTCTCTTCGTATTTTCTGTATTTTTCTGGCTCAAACGTAGGCTCGTTCCTTAAAAACGCGATAATATCCGCAAAGGATAAATTTATATGCACAGCTTTATTGAAATTTTCGCTCGTTGGGGCGCCAGTAAGGCAAGTATTTTCAAATATATTATAAAAAATAAACTTATCGGGAGTGGCGTATAGTTTGCCTACTGTAATGCCAAAGGGACCGAATGCAGTCAGAGCTACCGAATCATAAGCAGATAATTGCACATCAGCAACAAAACTTTGCTTGAAATCTGGAAAATCTGGGCTAACGCTTATGTTGGCTTGCATGCTTTGGAAGCCAAATCTTGATATTTTATTCTCCTCTTTAATTTCCTGTGTTTTATAACTTGAGCAAGCCGAAAGGGCTACAAGAAGTGCAAAAATGACGATTTTCCGCATTATTCCCCCATAACTTCGAGAAAAATATTAAAAGAACTCTTGCATAGTAATATTTATAATTAATTATCGTTATAATAATAGACTATTGCAATTTAAAAAATAATAAACGTTGGACGAAATATGATTAAAAAAGTTTTATCTGGGATAATAGCGGTAGTAGCAGCCGTGATTGTAATTCGGCTCGCCTTTTTCTTATTAGGCATTGTGCTGCATCTTATTGGCTTTGTAATCTTTGCGGCAATAGTTGCTGTGGTGGCAATACCTTTTTACTTATTGGCTCGTAAAGTGCTTGATAGATGAAACGACACAAAAGAAACCTAATAAGTTGGCTGTTGGCGATTGCCGTTTCAACAATTTTTGTTAGGGTTACCGTCATATCGTTGATTGGTCATTTTGATAGGTCAATTTGGGAGTATTTGATACTTCCGATAGCCTTGTTTGCTGTTCCTTTTTATATAATCATCAAAAAAAGTCTTATCAAATAGAGTTGGGTTATGAAAAAAACTACATTGCTACTTTTCGTTCTATGTTTAATTTCGCAAGTTGCACAAGCTGAGCCAGCGGCGCAATATACTATTGATCTTGCCCGCTCGTTTAGCAAAGATATATTCGACCTTAACGGAGTGCCGTATTTATCGCCAATGGTTGAAGCAGTAAATGCCACATCTAACGCAAGGTTTTATTCTTCCGCTTATGTGCCGAGAAGAGTCGATAAGCCATATTTCAAAGTGAGCATAAATTCAATGGCTGGAATGGTCAAGAAAAGCCAGCAATCTTATGCTCCGCAAGTGCCTGCTGATTCGCTTTCGCTTGAAAAATTATCACGATATGGCACAATCAATTTGAATATTTTCGATCCTTCTAAAACAACTTTTACGATTAGCGATACCGCTGGTTTGATAAACTATTTATTCAAAACGTTGCTTTTTGATGGGATAAAATCTGGAAAAATCACCACTCCAAGCCGAGCGTCCACTATATTAGGTTCAGAGTCGGCAGCGCTCACGCTTGATAACGCCGTATTGCAAGAGTTAATGCAGA
>JAKIZN010000038.1 GCA_022708005.1 Bacteroidota bacterium
CTTGCTGATAATAACCGCAGTTGGAAACGAGCCAATTAAATAGCTTAAAAGCGCAACGAGTAATATCTTGATTGTTTCTTCCATATTTTAAATTTAAATCCCGATAATATCAAATTATACAGACTACAAAATTAAACGAAAAGTTTTAATTTATCAAATTATATTTTGCTATTGCACAAAATCTTATGCGGCAAATAAACAGCTCGCGATTGGCAAACTGCAATCAATATCCAATCGGACAGCTAATCATTTACTTGTAAAATTCGTATCTATAGGCGTATTTGCTGGTGATTTGTCCCTTCTCGTTGGATTCAATCTCGAGCGAGACTAATCCATTTTGATTGTAATAAAACGTTTTGATTTTCGATAGGTCGCCAGAAGCGTCATAGTTCATAATTTCAAGGCTATTATCTTGTTGGCGATATGCAATGCTGTCGCGAGAGTAGTGGGTGCCAGATTTGCCTATCTCATTAATAGTTCTCTCGATTAAAGCACCGCTATTATTGTATTTATAGGAGTATTCAATTGAGTTTTGTGTATTGCTTATTAGATCGCAGTTAGTTTTTAGCAGCAAATTCCAATTGCTATCGTAGCTATATGTTTCCTTGCTCGAAACTTTGCCGTCATCGCTCAATGTTTGCCTTTCCTTGATTTTGCCATTATCATAATATTGCGATACCACCACGCAACTATTTGATAAATTGCCGTCTGCATCATAAGTCTTTATTTCTTCTCTGGAAACAAGGTCTTTATAAGAAAACATAGATTGAGTTACAAGCAGTCCGCTGCTGCTAAACTCTTCATATTGCGTAATATTGCCGTTTATGTCGTAGAATTTTTTATATAGCAAATTAGATATGTTGGAGTTGCTGACATCAACTACATATTTGCTTTCGACCTTGATTTTAGTGCTACCAGACCCGCTGCCTACGGGATTATAGTAGTCTTGGCAGCCCGATAGAGCGACAGCAATAATTACAAATATAGCTAAATAAAATTTCATCTGACTCCTTCATCATTTATTTTTACAAAATAAGTAAATATATGATAAAAATCAAGAGATAAATCATATATCATAAAAATTTTTTACATTTTTATAAGTAATATAGGCGTCGGAAAATTACACTAAATAATACATTGGAAGCTCTATCTGATTGCGTATCCGTAAGAGAATATTTGGCTTTAAGATTGGGCTGTCTCATAAGGTAATAGGTGAGAGCATTCGCTGCTTCCCAGATGTCCTACACCTTCGAGGTGTAGGACATCTTAAACCCAAATTGTAACGAACCCAAAGGGTTCAAATGTTTGTAGTAATAAATAATCGGAGATTTATACGACTCCGTAGGAGTCGAATTAGGTTATGCAATCTTATTTTCTACAAATATCAAATCCCTTCGGGATTAAACCCAAATAATGCATCTGAACCATTATGAGACAGCCGCATATATAGAACAGCGGGTAGACAATGGAAAAGTTTCTAATGAATTATTTCGATTAAAATCATTTATCGCTTAAAAAGTCTTAATATATTTGAATAACTTTGATACGAAAAATGAATAAAAATATCGCTTTTGATGACGGAAGGGAAATGACGGTTGGAACAATGTATTGCATTGGGCAGAATTATGCCAAGCATGCTAAAGAAATGGGTGCATCAGTTCCAGATTCGCCTATAATCTTCCTAAAACCGCCGTCTGCGTATATTCCTGATGGCGGGCAAGTAACTCTGCCCGTAATTTCTCAAAATGTCCATCATGAAGTAGAGTTGGTAGTTATTATCGGCAAAGAGTGCAGAAACGTCAGCAGAGCAGACGCTTTGGATTACGTAGCGGGCTACGCTGTTGGGATAGATATAACTATGCGCGACATCCAAAAAGCTGCAAAGGACAAAGGACACCCTTGGGCAGTCGCGAAAGGCTTTGCGTCAAGCGCCCCAATTTCTAAAGCTATCTCTGCCGAGAAAGTTCAGAGCAATATTTTCGATTTAGAATTATCCATTAATGGCGAGCTAAAACAAAAAGTCTCCACGTCGAATATGGAGCGACCCGTAGAAGAGCTGATAGAATACCTTTCGTCTATTTTCATATTAGAAAAGGGCGATGTTATTTTTACTGGCACACCCGAAGGCGTTGGGCAAATTCACGCGGGCGATAAAATTACAGCTTCGCTAAAAGGCTATGCCGAGTTAAACGTAACGGTTATTTAGTTGGAAAGATATGAAAGATAATAGAAAATATTTGGATCCGAAAGCAGTTGCTAAAATTGGCAATTTGGAACTGATAGCGCGATTAGTTGTAGAAGGCTTTATAACTGGGCTGCACCGCTCGCCGTATCACGGCTTTAGCGTTGAGTTTGCCGAGCATAGAGCATATAGACCCGGCGACGAAATAAAGTATCTCGATTGGAAAGTGTTTGCAAGAACGGGCAAATTTTTCGTAAAAGAGTTTCAAGAAGAAACTAACCTTCGCTGCACGATTGCCATAGATTCAAGTGCTTCAATGGCTTACGCTTCCAAAGATAATATTAGCAAGTATGAGTATTCGGCATTTTTATCTGCGGCGCTGGCGATGCTTATGGTGCAGCAGCGAGATGCAGTCGGGCTTGCTTTGTATGATAAAGGCATCAGGACTTTTCTGCCGCCCAATTCCAAGCCTTCATATATGCGAGAAATACTAAAAACGCTTGAAGTAAATAAGCCAGAGAACGAGACTGGCACAGCCGAATCCTTAAATTTGCTCGCAGAAAAAATTAAGCGCCGCGGGTTAGTGATTATTTTAAGCGACTTTTTTGATAATCCTATCCAAATATTAAACGCACTAAAACATTTTAGGCACAAAAAGCACGAAGTAATTGTATTTCATGTGCTTGACCCTCGCGAGCGAGACTTTAAATTGGGCAATGCGGCTAACTTCAAAGATATGGAAACTGGTGAATTGATGCTGACGCAGCCTTATCAAATTCAAATATCTTATCAAAAAGCCGTGCAAGATTTTGTTAATTATATAAAAAAGGAATGTCTCAATCATCAAATTGACTATAATTTGCTCGACACTTCCGTGAGCTACGACCACGCTCTTACGAGCTATTTAGTAAAAAGAAAAAAACTTTGAAACTTTTTGCTAATGCACTCGTAAGTTATATTGAGACTCCTTTAATTCGCTTAGCGTGAATGATGTTAGCCGCTGCTATTTAGCGGCTTTTTTATATTTCAAACTTCAACTTTTCTATATTTTCCTCAGCGTCGCCCCAAATTTCTCCTCAATTGCTGCAACTATCGTCGCAACAGCTTTTTCAACTTCCTCTTCGACTAACGTTCTATCTGGAGCTGCAAATATGAGATTATATGCCAAACTTTTCTTGCCGTCTTCTAAATTTTTGCCTTGATATACGTCAAAAATATCGACCCTCTTCAGCAAATTCCCGCCATTAGCTGATATTTCTTGCTTCAACAGCTCTGCGGCTACATTATCAGCCACAATGAAAGCTAAATCGCGAGATATAGACGGAAATGGGCTGACTGGAACATATTTATTTTGCTTGAACTTCAAAGCATATATTTTAGATAGCTCAACTACGCCTATCAACACTTCGCTTTCTATATCATATTTTTTGAGCAGATTTGACGAAACGTAGCCGATACTCCCGACTTGCTCTTTGCCAACCCATAGCGATATGGAATTTGCAGAAAATGCTGGAACTGGTAATTCATTTGCTTTAAAAGTGATATTCAAATTAGCAAACTCAGATAGGTCTTCGATTATCCCTTTTAAGTCATAAAAATCCCAATTTCTATCCTTATCTGCCCATTGTTTTGGAATATTTTTTCCGACAAGGCATATAGATAGCACTTCGTCTTCCCTATACCCCTTCAAGTGGGTGCCGCTGTCATCACTATGCTTAAATATTTTCCCAATTTCAAATAATTTCAGCGAGCTATTCCCATATCTTTGGTTCAAATTCACCGTTTTAAGTATCGATGGAATGCTCGATGGTCGCATTATTGATAGCTCTTCGCCAAGCGGATTTGCAATCTTAACTGCATTATCATCAAAAAGAGATGCGGCAGCACTATCTATCATATTTTGTGTTAATATCTCGTTAAATCCATTGGAAACAAAATAGTGACGCAATCGATTTTTTAGCTCTGGAGTGCGTAGCGATTCGTGGACTCCTTCGCCAGAAAATGTGATTGATGAAACGTAATTCGGAGTAATATTGTCGTAATTATACATTCTCGCAACTTCTTCAATTAAATCTATTTCTCCAAATACGTCGTTCCTTCTATGCGGCACTCTGACCTTTATTTCGTCGCGGCTTTGCTCTATAATTTCAAAGCCTAAATTAGCGAGCGATTGAGTAATAAAATCGTTGCTTATTTCAACCCCAATAATCTTTCTTGCTCGCTCAAATCTCAAGGCTATTTCTTTGAGTTCGACAGGTTCGGGATAAACATCAACGTAATCGCCCACCACTTCTCCACCGCATAATTCAGCTATTAGCGATGCAGCTCTATTTAGCGAGAGCAAGACACCATCTATATCTGTTCCACGCTCAAATCTATAAGATGAGTCGCTAGAAATACCTAATACCTTCGCAGTTTTGCGAACAGATGACGGATTGAAGTAAGCCGATTCGAGCAAAATATTTTTCGTGGAATGGCTAACTTCGCTGTTTTTTCCACCCATCACACCACCAACGGCAACGGTTCTCTTGCCATCTGCAATTACCAACATAGATTCGTCAAGCGTTCTTTCGCTGCCATCTAATGTAATAAATTTTTCATTTTTCTCTGCAGTGCGGACGTTTATCTCTTTCGCCTCGATTAAGTCGTAATCAAAAGTGTGTAGCGGCTGCCCAAGCTCAAACATTACATAATTTGCCACATCAACCGCGGCATTGATAGGTCTTACACCTATCGCTTGCAAATGATTTTTCAGCCAATCGGGTGAATCTTTGATTTGCACATTTTTGATTACTCTCGCCGAATATCGCGGGCATAACTGTTTGTTTAAAATATTAACTTTGATATAATCATTAATATTCTCATCATTTGGCTTTAGCTCAAAGTTCGGCAGTTTAACGTTTTTCCCTAATTTAGCAGCAAGCTCGCGGGCAATTCCAAGATGGCTCAAGCAATCGGCTTTATTTGGAGTAAGCCCAAGCTCCAATATAATATCATTAATTCCGCTATACTCTGCAAACGGCATCCCAACTGGTGCATCTTCGGGCAACACCCATATACCATCGCTACCTTCGCCCATATCAAGCTCCGACTGGGCGCATATCATTCCATTTGATACAACATCGCGTATTTTGCGTTTTTCGAGTTTAAATCCACCATTTGGTACTACCGCACCAACAAGTCCAAGAACGACTTTTTGTCCTTTTGCAACATTCGGAGCACCGCAGACCACAGTTATAGGGCTTTCGCCTATCGACACTTGGCAAATAGTCAGCTTATCGGCATTCGGATGCTTTTCGCATTCCTCAACGCTTGCCACATAAAATTTATCGTACTTTAAAATATTATTAATAACGCCTTCCACTTCAATGCCGAGCATAGTCAGCACGTCGTCTAACTCTTCAAGCGAAAAATCAAAATCAACAAATTCTCTTAATTTATTTAACGATATTAACATACATTTACTTCAAAAATTAGTCATACTGAAAAAATTAGATTTGCAATATAATATTTTTTTAGGTAATTATACAATTCTTTTTAGACAAAAGCTAATGGCTTGCAGCAAAATTGCACTAACATTTAGCCTCAATTTCATTGAATATTTTGCAAAGGGAACGGATATTTCAATGAAAATATTGATTTTATATCGCTTGACATCGCCGACTGCAATAGTGGCTAAAATTTTTCAGCACTATATTAAAATTAAATCCGAAGTCTTACGTATATTAATCATTATTAAATGTGTGTTTCATATTTATGTTTAAAATTTATGAAAGTTGTAGCTTTTAATGCGAGTCCTAATCGTGAAGTTGGGACTACAGCGATAATTCTCAATCCTTTGCTGAAAGGTATGGAGAGCGAAGGCGCAGAAATCATATTAAGAAACACATACGATATGAGAATAGAAGCCTGCTTAGGATGCACAAATAGATTGGACTTTACTTCGGATCATCATTGCATCATCAATGATGATTTAAAAGAAATCTATCCCACAATGCGCGAAGCAGAACTTTGGATTTTTGCCTCGCCAAACTACTTAAACAGCGATGCGTCGGGTCTAAAGAATTTGTTCGATAGGCTCGAACCGCTATTCGCTATGCCCGACATCAGCAATGGCAATTTTAGCAATATGGAGCAAGCATTGCAGGACAAAGGCAGATCGGGCAAAGTGTTGTTAGTTTCCACTTGTGGGCATTGGGGTACGGAGAATTTTTACGCTATTGTCGAGCAAGTTAGAGCCGTAGCCGATATGCTGAATAGGGAGTTTTTGCCGCCAATTTTAAGACCGCACTCGGGCGTTCTGGCTACTCTTACTGGCATGGGCAAACCTGCCGATGATATTTATCAAGCAGCAGAGGAAGCCGGCGCTGAGCTAGTCAGAAATGGCAGTATATCGAAGGAAACAATGAGCAAAATTTCTCGCGAAATAGTATCAAAAGACTCTTTTCTTCAAGAATTATCGCAAATTGTAAAATAATTTTTTGTAGATTTGAAAAAAAATCTTAATTTTGTAACTCTATCAGTTGCGCCGGTAGCTCAGCTGGATAGAGCATCAGCCTTCTAAGCTGAGGGTCACTGGTTCGAATCCAGTCCGGCGTGCACAAAAAAGCTTCGATTTTGCAATCGGAGCTTTTTTATTTTTTAGCAAATCAGGAAACTTTCTTTTTTGTCTGAATCACGATTATCAGGATTAAAAGATTAACAAGATTATTTTCGACTGCTATTCAATTTTATTCCTTCTTATCCCGGTAATCCTATAATCTTATAATCCTGATTCAGACTGTAGAAAGGGGCTGTATCATAAGGGTTCTGATGCATTATTTGGGTTTAATCCCGAAGGGATTTGATGTTTGTAGAAAATAAGATTGCATAAGCTAATGCGACTCCTACGGAGTCGTATAATGTTAACATAATGCGACCCCTACAGGGTCGTATAACTCGCCAATTATTCTTTACTACAAACATTTGAACCCTTCGGGTTCGTTACAATTTTGGTTTAAGATGTCCTACACCTCGAAAGCGTAGGACATCTGGGAAGCAGCGAATGCTTCACCTATTACCTTTTGAGACAACCCCATCTGGAAAACAGCTAATAGGCAATAGAAAGGCTTATAATGCATTATTTGGAATAAACTTTTGCAGTTTACACCCAAAAGGGCTGCCCGTTTTGATTGCACGAGCAGCCCTTTTTGCAGTTTTGTGAGCAGCGTTATTTTTCGTACTCTGAAACAGGAGTTCTAATAATCACTTGCACAGTTCTATTATAGAAGCGTCCCTCTGGTAAGTCGTTTGTATAAAGCGGGTCGTCTTCGCCAACGCCTTTCTTGTTCAAAATGGAATATTTGCCACCAGTCGTTTTGTGAATACCATCTTGCACTGTATTAGCACGGCGCTCTGAAAGCTTTTGATTGTGGTCGAACAAGCCAACCACGTCAGTATGACCAACTACTTCAACAACAGATGTAGGCTTAACGCGATCGTAAACGTACTCACGCATAATTCTGTTGTTAGCCTCGCCAGCTTCGCTCGAGTTGAACGGGAAGAGAATCAGGTTATAACGCTCAAGCGTGCTATCGCCTACAAAAGATGTTTTCTTTTCAAGCGTCGATATTTGCTTTACTGGTATTGTTATTGGTTCGGACATACACTCTGCTCCGCTTTTCGTAGTTACAATAAGTTGAGCAGTGTATGGCACCTCATCTTTTGGATATTTGCTATCTGTATTTAGCCAATCCCATTCGTAAGTAGGGGTAGTCGTGCCGATGTCAGTTAAAGTATTCCACGTTTCGCCATTGCGGGTAATGACAATTCTCCTTTTTGCTATAATAGCATCTTCGATACCATTTTTAATTGTAAAGTTCATTTCCTCTGGTTGCGGGAAAATAGTTGGATCTTTGTCAAATACTGGCTTTGTAACGTTCCAGTCATCGCAAAGGATTTCCACACGGCGATTTTCTTGGATACCAAGCGAGTCTTTCAAGTTTGAAACTACAACAGGTTTTTCTCTGAAGGTAAGTTTCATTCTATCTGGGCTAATTCTCCATATATCTTTCAAATAGTTATAAACGTATTCTGCTCTCTCTTTCGATAAATTAGCGCGTTTCTCTTCTGGAGTTGTTCCGTCAGTTGTTCCAACAATTTCTATCTTGGTATTAGGATACTGATTCAAGCGATAGCCGAAAATATTCAAGATATGATAATATTTATTCAAAGTGCCGCCAGCGATTGTAGTATCAGCAAATCCTTTTGTTTCTTCAGGCGACTTAAACATAATATATCGCGAAGGCAATACAGAAGAGCCAAGATCGAAGAACACGTAGTTCAATAGCGGATAAAGATCCCAAGTTTGAACTTCTTCCATCACCAACCCGCGATAGCTTGCAAGTGCTGGTTTAGATGCTTTAGTTCTCTTAATATAATCTGCTTCTTCTATCTCAGTGGCTAATATTGGAAGTTGCCCGAGAGTGATTTTCACAGTTAGCTCATCTGCAAATTTTTTCGCTTCTTCTGGATCGTCTGTTATGTTTGGCTTCACCACTCTTTGAGTAATAGAGCGCGAACCATACTTAACGTTGGAAGCTGTAATTTCAAAATCAATATGCTGAGCTGAGTTTTTAGCGTCGCCATAATCATCATTAGTAACTACAAAATCGAATTTAGTTTTGTTCAAAGATAAAGAGTCCTTTGTAATTTTCCCAGTTATAGGATTTTTAATTGTAATAGTAGCGGGTATGAACTCGCCCGTACAATCGTCAACAACAGTTCCAGATACGTATACAGCACGGAAAAATGTTGGGACAAATGCCATAAAAATATCGTAATTGCCCTGATAGCCCGGGATATCGCGGCGAGTCGATGAGAAATAAATAATGTCGCCTGATGCAGGCATAGTAATAAACATTTCATCATCTTTAGTATTAATTGGTTCGCCTAAATTTTCGGGAGTAGACCATCTGCCTGTGGATGGATCTAAGCGGGTTACATAAAAATCTAATCCGCCGACATTAGGCTTATGCCCATCTGATGCGAAGAACAAAGTTTGATTATCGGCAGCAATAAAAGGCGAAACTTCTCTGCCTTTGGTGTTAATTTGCTCTAAATTCTTGGCAGGTTTCCATTCTTCCATATCGGAATCCCAATCGGAATACCAAATATCGAAGTTCTTTGGCACGTTTCTGCCATCGCTATTGGGACCTCTCCGAGTAGATACAAAGTATATTCTGCTTTGATCTGGAGCGATAGATGGCTGGGAGTCAAAATTTTCTGAGTTTACATTTCTGCCAAGATTAACCGGTCTTCTCCATTTATCGCCATCGATTGTAGTTTTGTATATATCGCAATCGCCGAGCCCATCGGGACGGTTGCAAGCAGTAAAATAAAGCGTTCTGCCATCAGCCGCTATCGAAGCTGCACCCTCGTTAAGTGCGGTGTTTACTCCAAGATCGCCGAGATCAGTAGATTCGTCAATGTTAAAAGGAGTGAAAAAAACTGAGTCCATACGGTCATTCTTTTTAGCAGCCCAAAAGTCGTGGGAAAGCTTACCATTAGACATCAACTTGCTGCCAGCGCGGTCAGATACGAAATACAGCGTTTTGCCGTCAACGCTAACTGTTGGGGCGTAATCAAGCCCGCTATAATTTACAACTGGTCCTAAATTAAGTATCCTAACTCTACGGCTCGAAACTACTCCGCCAGGGATAGCTGTCGAAGGGTCAAGCGTCATAGCAATCAAATGAAGCCCGTTACCTACCGGTTCCTTATTTACTTGTTTTTCTTTAGCTATAGCAGATTCTGAGCCTGCTGATAGCAGAAAAAAGAAAACTAATAATGCGAGCGAGTGTGTTAATTTTTTTAGCATTTGCTCCTACCTTGT
>JAKIZN010000344.1 GCA_022708005.1 Bacteroidota bacterium
GCACTAATTTTATAGCGCCCTCCATTGCTTCGGTGCCGGAGTTCGAGAAAAATACTTTGCTAAATCCAGTCATAGCAATAAGTTTTTCAGCCAAAAGAATTTGCGGTTCTTGATAAAAATAGTTCGATACGTGCATATACTTTTGTAACTGCTTAGTAGCCGCATTGATTATGCTTGGGTGGCTGTGTCCCAGCGCATTGACGGCTATGCCCGATAGAAAATCCAAATATTCATTGCCTTCTTTGTCCCAAATTTTGCAGCCTTCGGCTCTTTCAATTTCAATAGGCAATCTTTTGTAAGTTTGAAATATTACTTTTTGCTCGCGGTTGGTTAGTTCGCTCATAAATCAAATCCAGAATATGACAAATGTTCAAGTTCAAAATTATGAAAAAAAGCATTAAGAATAGCAGAAAATATTTATATATTAAGAGCAAATGCAGGCGGCGGATTGGTAAATGAGGGTTCTTGCTATTCATAATATTTTTAGTTATTTTAGTGAAAAATAGTTAGCAATAAACGTTTAAATTATATCTGCAAGTAAGGAACAGTTATATGGAGCCATTTGATTCGAGCAAAAGAAGTCTTTACGAAATTCTCAAAGATGTCAATTCAGGGAAAATACAACTACCAGACTTTCAAAGAGGGTGGGTTTGGGATGATAACAGAATTAAAGGAATAATTGCTTCGGTCGCAAAGTCATTTCCTATTGGAGCGATTATGCTATTGGAAACTGGAAATGATAACATAAGATTTAAAACGAAGTTAGTTGAAGGAGTTGTCGGCAACGGTGGGGTCAAGCCAGAAATGCTAATTTTAGATGGGCAACAGAGAATAACTTCTTTATATCAAGCAATTATAACCAATAAGGTTGTTCGCACAAGGAATGCCAAAGGTTATGAAATAAAACGTTGGTATTACATAGATATGCTTAAAGCATTGGACGCTACAACTGACTTAGAAGAAGCAATTTTTTCTATAAATGAGAGTAAAATACTGACCGCAAATATAGGGCGAGACATAGTTTTAGATCTATCTACCGAGAAAAATGAATTTCAGAATTTAATGTATCCAGTTTGTATGGTTGATGAGTATGACGATTGGCGTACGAGATTTTGGGAGTATTGGGATTATGATAGGGAAAAAATTGAGTTATGGAATAAATTTGAAAGAGATATTATTAGGGGATTTAATAGCTATAATTTGCCAGTAATTATTCTCAAAAAAGAAAATTCCAAAGAGGCAGTTTGTCAAGTTTTTGAAAAAGTCAATACAGGTGCAGTTGCACTGACTGTGTTCGAGCTTTTAACAGCTTCTTTTGCTTCTAGCGAGTTTGATTTAAAAGCAGATTGGGAGAGTATTAAAAAAGAATTTAAGCCATACAAAGTTCTAAATATCACAAGTGATATCGATATAATTCAAGCGATTACACTTTATGCTACATTTAAAAAGCGATCTGAAGCAATTACATCTAATTTGAACGCTAATCTGCCCGCTATAGGCGCTAAGCGCAGAGATATGCTCAATTTGAGTTTAACAGAGTACCAAAAGTATCGAGATGAAATTGTCAAAGGTTTTATCAAAGCATCAAAAATACTTGTCGAAAATCGTATATTTAATTCGAGGGATTTGCCGTATAGCACGCAACTTGTTCCTATGGCTGCTATTTTAGCTGAACTTGGTGATTTAATCGACAATGTCGGGAATAAGAATAAGCTGACGCAGTGGTTCTGGTGCGGCGTATTGGGCGAGCTTTATGGCTCTGCAAATGAGACTCGCTATGCGCTAGATATGTTGCAGGTAACCGAGTGGATCAAGCATAATGCAGAAGAACCTAAAACTTTGTATGACGCAAACTTTTCTCCGTCAAGGCTACACACTTTACGCACAAGAAATAGCGCTGCTTATAAAGGAATATATGCGCTGATAATAGGTGATGATACAAAAGATTGGCTCTCTGCAACGAAAATTGATTTCAGCACATACTTTTCGGAAGCAATCGATGTGCATCATATTTTTCCTGTGGCTTGGTGCGAAAAAAATAACATTCCCCGAGCTGACTACAATTGTATTATTAACAAAACTCCTTTGTCTGGTC
>JAKIZN010000345.1 GCA_022708005.1 Bacteroidota bacterium
TAAATCGCCCGCTAAGAATTGATCTGGCTCCTCGAGGTTATCAGCGAGAGCGGAGACTGCATAGTCAATCTTAATTTCTGGCACTGTCCGCAGAGTTTTGTGCAAAATAGCGTTGATAACTTTCCTTTCGCGGCAGCCCGAGTCAATAGCCTTTATAGCTTCTTCAAGCGCTGCAAATAGCACACTTGCTTTTTCGCGAAATTCATCACTCAAATAGGTATTTCTTGAACTCATCGCCAGCCCATTGCTCTCGCGAAATGTAGGTGCTATGATAATCTTAATATCATAATTCAAATCTTTGACCATCTTTTTGATGACCAAAGTTTGCTGATAATCTTTTTGTCCAAAAATGGCAACATGAGGCATAACAGCATTGAATAGCTTGCTAACCACAAGCGCTACTCCATCGAAGTGCCCAGGTCGCCGCTCGCCTTCAAACTTCTCTGTAACATTGCCAATTTTCACTGCCGCAGAAAAGCCGATAGGATACATATCCAATACTTCAGGAGCAAAAATAGCGTCGCAGCCGGCTGCTTCGGCTAATTTGCAATCTCGCTCAAAATCCCGCGGATAACGCTCAAAATCTTCGTTAGGTCCGAATTGAGTTGGATTAACAAATAGCGTTGTAACAACGTAATCCGAAGATTCTTTAGCCTTGCGTATCAAGTTTAAATGCCCTTTGTGGAGAAAGCCCATAGTTGGCACACAACCAATGACTAATCCCTTAGCGGCAAGTGCCCTCGATGCCTGCTGCATTTCCTTTATGCTATTATATATTGTCATATCAATTACTTTATAGTTTTAATTTATAAATAAGTTGCTAATTTAGCACAAAATTTATTAAAGCGAAAGAAAATATTAGTTAAGTTGGCAAATAAAGTTTTTGTTTAGTTATCTGCTAAATTTTTCATCATACCAAACTTATGGTATTTCGACATACTTCAATATTTCCGATAGCACTTTATCTTCCGTCTGTTCTTCCGAATAAGCCTCAAAAGTTAGCCCTATTCTATGCCTAAGAGCGTCCTTTGCAATATAAATAACGTCTTCTGGCACCACATAGTTTCTACCGTTCAAAAAAGCAATGGATCTTGCACCTACAAGCAAAGCTATTGTGCCCCGCGGCGAAGCGCCATAGCGAAGCAATCTCGAAAATTTATTATCTGCAGATTTGCGAGTAGCAAAAACTAAATTGCAAGCATATTTATATATTTTGTCATCAATAAATATTTGGGAAATCAACTGCTTAAGCGATTCAAGTTCATCAAGGGTTAGTATTGATTTGATAGAACTTGATTTATTATTAATTACAAATTTAGCGATATTGGCTTCTTCGGTAGGCTCTGGATAGTCGATAGATAGCTTAAATAAAAATCTATCTGCTTGGGCTTCGGGCAAGCGATAAGTGCCCTCTTGCTCAATAGGATTTTGAGTAGCAAGCACCCAAAAAGGTTCGGGCAATGGATAAGTGTCGTCGCCTATCGTAACTTGCTTTTCTTGCATAGCTTCGAGCAACGCTGATTGCACTTTTGCCGGTGCGCGGTTTATTTCATCGGCTAATAGAAAGTTTGCAAATACAGGTCCTCTGCGAGTTATGAAATCGTTTAGCTTGATATTAAACACCAAAGAGCCCGTAATATCCGATGGCATCAAATCGGGAGTAAATTGAATACGGGAAAAAGAGCAAGATACAATTTCGGCTAAAGTTTTGACAAGTGTAGTTTTTGCAAGCCCGGGGTGCCCCTCAAGCAAAATATGTCCATTCGCCAGCATTGCAGCAACGGATTTAATCAAAACATCTTTTTGCCCGATTATTGCTTTGCCGAGTTCGAGCAATAGCCTATCAGCTATTTCATAGCCTTGTGTTTCCGAGATACTACTATTCATAATCGCCTTGCTAAGTTTGTTCGATAAATAATTTTGAAATTCTAACAGCTTCGTAAATTGCAATTCCCGCAGCCACACTCACGTTTAGCGAGTGCTTCACCCCATACATAGGGATTTCTATCGCGTCATCGCAAAGTTTTAAAATTGAATCATCAATACCAGATATTTCATTGCCGAGAACGATTGTGCAAGGAAAATCGTCT
>JAKIZN010000346.1 GCA_022708005.1 Bacteroidota bacterium
CCCCGCCAATTCTAAGTCCAGTAAACGAGCCGGGTCCAGCAGAAACGGCTACGGCATCTAATTGCTCTACGTTCAGGCTTGCATCGGACAGCAACCTTTGCACAAAAGTCGCCAGCAGCCTATCATGCTCTTGCCCAGCATAAGAGTTTATTTCCGAAATTACTTTATCGCCCACCGATAAAGCTACTCCGCAAACCGCTCCACTTGTTTCTATTGATAATATTTTCATTTTTATATATTAAAAATCTATCGCGACAATTTGTCAAAAAGCATTAAAGCAGATGCAACTGCTTGATCCATATTGTAGTATTTATACTCAGCGAGCCTTCCAGCAAAGTAAACTCTGCCATACAGCTCTTTGGCTAAAGAGTTGTATCTGTCGAACAGCGATTGATTGTCTGCTCTTGGAATTGGGTAGTATGGCTCGTTTTCGCCTTCAATGTAGTCTTTTGGGTATTCAAAAGCAATAGTTGTCTTACTTGATTCAGTAGGCACAAAATGCTTAAACTCAGTTATGCGAGTATAATCGTAATTATTTGGATAATTAACTTGCGATGTTTCCTGAAAATGTTCTACGTCTAACGTCTGAAAATCAAACTCCAAACTCCTATATGGCAGCCTGCCGTATTGATTTTCAAAAAAGTAGTCGATAGGTCCGGTATAAATCATTTTTTCATAAGTAATAGCATCGTAAACATCTTTGAAATCTGTGTTTAGCATAATATGAATGTTCTTGTTGCTCAGCATTTTTTCAAAGATTTTTGCGTATCCATTTTTGGGAATACCTTGATAATTATCTTGGAAATATCTATCGTCGCGACTGATATAAATCGGTATTCGCGAAGTAACGCTATAATCCAACTCTTCTGGCATTAAATTCCATTGCTTAAATGTGTATCCAGCAAAGACATTGTCGTAAATATATTTAGCTAAAAAAGATAGCTCTGTGTCTTGATTTTCTTTTAATTTTAAAATTGGAATTTTTAGCCCATAGCCGAATTTTTCGATAAGTTTGCTTGTTATTTTATCGGCAAACTCTTTTGGAAATAAGATTTCAATCGAATTTAAATTGAATGGGATAGGGATTTTCTTGCCTTCGACCACTCCAATTACTTTATGAAAATATTGCTGCCACTCGGTAAACTTAGAAATATAGTCCCACACTTTTTTGTTTTGCGTGTGGAATATATGCGGACCGTATTTATGTACGTTAATGCCAATATCATTGATATAATCGAAACAGTTGCCGCCTATATGATTTCTTTTTTCAATTATAATCACCTTTTTATCTAATAAATTAGCAATTCTTTCAGCCAATACGCAGCCTGTAAGCCCTGCTCCGATTATCATATAGTCGTATTTCATCTTTGCATATACCCTTTAATTTCGGCAACTGTAATTACTTTAGTTCCAAAAATAACAAAAATATACGAGATTATTGTAGCAAGAATGCCGATAACGTCGCTTTCTACCAACGAAGATAGAAAATGCCCCGCATAAGAACAAATTGCAGCCAATGCTAATATCTTGACTACAAGAGCGAACGGATAGTAATGTATTATCCTAATAATCATCGATATTAAAAATATCAAGACGAATACTTCAGAAAGAATATTTGCTAACGCAGCGCCATAAGTTTCATACTTTGAAATTAAAATATAATTAAATAAAATATTGAGGAATGCTCCGATGCCCACTACTTTTAAAACTTTTTTTTCTTTTTTCCAAGCTATTAGCGGGTGCATTGCAGTTTGCGAAGTATAGGACATAATGACGAGCACCATCATCATGCTAAGCAGCGGAGCCGCTTCGGCGTAAGATTGACCGTAAATGACACGCATAAAAAAATTAGAAAAGAAGAATACCAGCGAGGCAACTATAGAGCCAACTATAAAGTTAATAGTTATATATTTATTATATGCTTTGGCTCTATCTTCCTGCGATTCAGAGCGAGCAAAATGTGGATAGAAAGCTACTTGAATAACCGTTATGGGCAAGAAAAATAGCACTACGAGTTTATTGACGGCAGTGTAAAGCCCAACCTTAGAATCGGGCTCAACCAGAATTAAGCCAAGCAGTATAATGCT
>JAKIZN010000347.1 GCA_022708005.1 Bacteroidota bacterium
GTAAATCCTTCTTCACCAGAATATTTATCGATAACGCTTTTCACGTTCGCAGGCTGCGAAAAAGCTATTGAAGCTGCAAGCATAATAACAGTTAAACTTGAAATAAAACTTTTCATTTTCATACCTATTCTATTTATTTTTATCAATAAAAAAGTCCATAAATACATCTGTTTTGCTCAAATATTCGAGTTTCCCAAAGCTTCTATCGGCTTCATCAAAAGTATTAGAAAGCAGTTCGAAAGCTTTTTGAGCTTCAGCCATAGCTAAATCTTTATTGCTGTCGATATTTTCGTCGTTAATCACGATACCTTTTTGGTGAGTAGAGAAGTTGAATATGTCGGTATATTGAGCTACAGCGAGAAATATTAGCACGGCAGCGGCAGCAGCAAAAAATTTCCATAGCTTATTTTGCTTGTGATGATCTGCTTTTTCACCACTTAGAATTTCTTTAATTACCTTATTTTCAAAGTCAATATCAATATCGATATTGCTATCATCTTGCCTAAAAAATGCGAAAATATCTTTTTCTGCCGACATATTTTCTGAATCATGAAAGTAGTCAGACAAAATCGCTTCTTCGTCTGGAGTGGTGTCGCCGTTATAGTATTTCTCTATTAATTGGTCAATGTTCATATTTATAATTATATTGATTAATTAAAATTTCGCGTATTCTTTTTCTTGTTCTCGATAGCGTAACCTTTACAATATTTTCCTCAATATTTAATATTTCTGCAACTTCAGAGTTGCTGTATCCCTGCATATCTCGCATTCTAATAATAGTTTGCCACCGTTCAGGGAATTTGCTAATAATTTCATTTATAAGCTCGGCGGCATTAATATATTCAATCTGCTTATCAATAGGCACTTCGCGATTATCAAGCATATACTCGTAATCTTCAACGGGCGCCCCACGATATTTATAATGTTTCGACTTAAATTTATCCAAACAGTGATTGCGGAGAACCGTCATCATATAAGCCTCGATGTTCGAGTTATTACGAATGGTGTCCCGCTTCTCCCATATTTTGATAAAAACTTCCTGCACGGCTTCTTCCGCCTCCTCATAGTCTCCGAGCAGCTTTACAGCTGATCTGAACATTTTGCCCTTCGTTTTTTTTATATGGTTTTTATATTCTTCTATGTCCATATTCATTGAGACGAATCAAATTAAAAATAGTAACAGAAATAATAAAAAAAAGTAAAATAATGTGCCATAAAGCAAAACGCAATATATTTATCGATATAATTTTCGCAAAAATCGAATTTTACTTGGAAAATATATTTATTAGATATAATTTGCATTTAACGGCGATGACAAACCAGAAAAACATGTTGTCAAAAGCAACGCAGCAAAATTTGCCTATTGCCAAAGGTTTGTAAACTTATGCACTTATGTGAATTTATATGGCTAAAAAAAAGATAGACGTTATGGATACATCGTTTCGCGATGGTTTCCAATCCGTCTTTGGTGGAAGAGTATTGCTAAATGACTTTCTTCCAGCGCTCGAAGCAGCAGTCGATGCAGGCATTACGCATTTTGAATTTGGCGGCGGTGCTCGCTTTCAAGCACCAATTTTTTATTTAAATGAAAATCCATTTGAAATGATGGACAAATTTAGGGCAGTCGTAGGTCCCGATGCGAACACGCAAACTCTTGCTCGCGGGGTAAATACAGTTGCTCTTGACACTTCGCCGCGAGACGTTATTGACCTGCACGCGAAGTTATTCAAAAAACACGGCACTACCACAATACGCAATTTCGACGCTTTGAATGATGTTCAGAATCTAATTGCAAGCGGCGAATCAATCGTAAAGCATGGTCTTCGCCACGAGGTTGTCGTTACCCTTATGGAACTGCCGCCGGGCTGCTCTGGCGCTCATGATGTTCCATTTTACGAGAAGACTTTAAGGAGCATTTTAGATGCGGGCATACCGTATCATTCAGTTTGCTTCAAAGACGCAAGCGGCACGGCAAGCCCAAAGAAAGTATATGATACAGTTAAAATGGCTCGAAAAATGTTGCCTGCGGGGACGCATATTCGAGTTCATACGCACGAAACAGCCGGCGTTTCTGTGAGTGCTTAT
>JAKIZN010000348.1 GCA_022708005.1 Bacteroidota bacterium
CCTTGCCTAATCATAAAGTTTCTACTGTATTATTTTAATTCCGAAGGGATCGTTATAATTTGGCTTTAAGATGTCCTACACCTCGAAGGTGTAGGACATCTGGAAGAACAGCTAATAATCAATGGAAAAGTTTCTATTGCGTTATTTGGGTTTAATTAAACGCATTGCTATCCATAAAAAATACGCTAACAATAAAATTAATTGTCGATTTTTTTGTAAATTAATAAGTTTTTTAAAACCAATTTTATAAAAATATGTACGAAAAATTAGTATCGATACTTGAAAAATATAATAGTTTAAAAGAAAAATTGAATGATCCCAATATTGCGATGGATCCAGTGCAATTTCGGGAGATTAACCGCGAGCTTAAGCATCTTACTTCGCTTGCACTTGCTTCGGAGCGATATATTAAAATATCCGATGATATTAAATCCGCGAGGGAATTGACCGAACAAAAAGATTTAGACCCAGAATTGAAAGAGCTTGCATATTTGGAAATCGACAGCTTGACAGAGCAGCTCGAAGGCATGGAAGAAGAAATGAGAGCGCTGCTTATACCCAAAGATCCCAACGACTTCAAAAACTGTATAGTAGAGCTGCGAGCGGGAACAGGTGGCGACGAAGCGGGCATTTTTGCGGGCGATTTATTTAGGATGTACCAGCGCTTTGCCGATAGAAAAGGAATAAAAATCGAGATTATAGACTTCAATGAAAGCGAAAAAGGCGGCTTCAAAGAAATTATTTTCTCTATGATTGGCGATGAACTTTTTGGGCGAATGAAATTTGAAAGCGGCGTGCATCGCGTTCAGAGAGTTCCCGATACTGAGGCAAATGGCAGAATCCATACATCTGCTGCGACTGTTGCTGTGCTGCCCGAAGCGGAAGAAGTAGATATTCAAATTAAAGATGAAGAGCTTAGAATAGATATTTTTAGGTCTGGCGGTGCTGGCGGGCAGAACGTAAATAAGGTGGAAACGGCTGTTCGGCTTACCCACATCCCGACGGGAATAGTAGTAGCATGCCAAGACGAACGCTCTCAGTTGAAAAACCGCGAAAAGGCAATGAAGGTGTTGCGCTCAAGGCTGTACGAATTAGAGCTAAAGCGCCAGCAAGACGAAATTGCATCTTCTCGAAAATCTATGGTAAAAACTGGCGACCGCTCTGAAAAAATACGCACTTATAACTATCCGCAAAATCGCGTAACTGACCATAGGCTTGAAGGCGAAGCAAAGAACTATCCTTTGCGCGAAGTTATGGACGGCGACTTAGATCCAATCATCGAATCTTTGCGTATCGCAGAGCGTGCCGAAATGCTTAAAAATAGCCAAACAAGTTAAGTGCAAATATCTATTTTTGCAGCGTAAATGTTGGCTATAACTAATCAAAAACAAAGGGACTGCTTAAGTTCAAAGCAGTCCCTTTATTATTCAAGCTTTTCTATAAGTTTTTACTTTGAGAAAAACTTTTTAACTATAGTTTGCCAATTCTCATTGCTGAGTTTTGCCGCATGCTTTCCTTTATCTTCCAAATTAACATTTATTTCGGATAGATATTTTTCTAATGCCGACTTTTCAGCAGCAATAAATTCATTGGCAGTCTTTCCAATCATCGCATTCTTTGTAAATTCTTCGAGATTGTAAGGCTCAATTTTGCAAATCCAATTTTGATAAGGCGCTGTGCAAAGTGAATCAAAATTCTCACGAATTTTAACATTTGCGTCAATGACTCTTCCTTCGAGCGGAGAAACAAATGATATATCACGATATTGCTTTTTAACTATGAAAATTGGATTTTCCGTTGAAACTATAATGTTCAAATTTGCAAAGTCTATCGTATCAATAATGCCCAAGAAGTCCGCAGCTAATCTATCAATACCTAACCTAACGACCCCGTTCGCTTCGATATATGCCCATATATGACTATTAGATAAGAAATAGCCATTAGGCACAAATTCGCCTGTTTTAACGAGCTTAGCCGATTTTTTGAGTTCTGCTTTGATTTTAGAACGGCGCTGTTCGAGCTGATTGCTTACAAAGTCGTGCAAACGGCTATCTACGTGAGGCTTTTGTATGAAAT
>JAKIZN010000349.1 GCA_022708005.1 Bacteroidota bacterium
ATAACAATGACGAATGGCGAAAAGTATGATGCTGAAATTATTGGCTCCGATATGGCGAGCGATGTGGCTTTGCTCAAAATAGATGCGAAAAACCTTCCTTATTTAACGCTCGGCAACTCTGATAACATCGTCGTTGGCGAGTGGGCAATAGCTTTTGGCAATCCATTCGGGCTATTCGATAAAAACTCAAAGCCTACCGTTACAGTGGGCGTTATATCTAATACTAATATTAGTTTTATTCAGCAAGATCAGCCAAGCAACCGAGTTTACAAAGGGATGTTGCAAACTGACGCGGCTATTAGCTCTGGCAATTCCGGCGGTCCGCTTGTTAATGCACTTGGCGAAGTTGTAGGTATGAACACAGTAATTTTTTCGACTGCTCAAAACTATTCGGGCGCTGGAAGTATCGGCATTGGCTTTGCGATTCCAATTAATCGCGTCAAGAAAATAGTGGAAGAAATCAAGAAGAATAAAACAATCGATAGAGATTATTATATCGGTATGGAAATACGCGAAATTGATGAGCAAATCGCAAGCTATATTAAATCTAATATGAAAGAAGGTGCAGTTGTGTTTTCAGTTGAAAGACGCTCGCCTGCCGACAAGGCTGGAATAGAGCCCGGCGACATAGTCTTAAAGGTTAATGGAACAATTATACATAAAGCCGAAGATTACTACGTGGAAATTGGGGATATGAGAACTGGCGACAAAGTAAAATTAGAACTTCTGCGTGGCGACGAGAAGCTAACTAAGTCATTTACATTAGAATCTAACAAAAAGGAACGCTAAGTGAAGCATGCAGATAAGGCGGTTGAACAGCAGACCGTACTACGAGCCGAGAAATTAGTCAAAAAATACAAGCAACGCGTTGTCGTCAAAGGAGTTGACGTAGATATAAGGCAAGGCGAAGTTGTTGGCTTGCTCGGACCTAACGGTGCGGGCAAGACCACTTCATTTTATATGATAGTTGGAATGGTAAAGCCTAATGAAGGAAGAGTTTTTTTGAACGAAATGGACATAACCAACAAGGCTATGTATCAGCGGTCTCGGCTTGGCATTTCTTATCTGCCGCAGGAAGCATCAATTTTTCGCAAGATGTCTGTCGAAAACAATATTATGGCTATCCTACAGCTACAAAAAATGTCGGGCAAAAGGCGAAAAGAGCGACTCGAAGAGCTTTTGGAAAGCTTTAGAATTACGCATATTCGCAAAAGCAAAGGCTATATGCTTTCTGGCGGGGAGCGCCGTAGATGCGAAATAGCTCGTGCTCTTGCTTCCGACCCAAAATTTATATTATTAGATGAACCTTTTGCAGGCATAGACCCAATTGCCGTCGAGGACATTATGCGTATTGTGATGAAGCTAAAAGAGCAGAATATTGGCGTGCTTATCACAGACCATAACGTTCACGAAACCTTATCTATCACAGATAGAGCCAATATTTTGATTGATGGCAGCATATACATATCTGGCACAGCCGAGCAGATTGCCGAGAACGAGGAAGTCCGCAAGCTCTATTTAGGCGAGACTTTCAAACTTGAGCGATACGAGTAGAAGTTTGTGGTGGGTGGGGCTAAATTTCTAACAGATTTTGGCGGTCACCAAAATGCTCAATTCAATGATGCGATTAGCACCATTCAAGCTAAAGGAGTTAAAGCAGTTAAAATTGCCATACTTGACGGCGTGCTGTTTATTGAAGAAAAAAATAAAATGTATAAGTTAATCACCGAAGTTTATAAAAATTACAACATAATGAGTGCATTGGTGTTGAGAGAGTTCCTTTATCAAATTTAAGTATATGAAAAATCTGCTTATAAAATCCGATAACATCAAAGGGTTAAATTACCTGCTAAACGAAAAAGGCTTAAAAGGTAAAATTGATTTAATCTACATCGACCCACCTTTTGCAACAGGCGGCAGTTTTACCATTACAGATGAAAGAGCTTCGACTATCAGCAGTTCAAAAAATGGAAGCGTAGCTTATTCTGATAAATTACTTGGAAATGACTTCTTGAATTTCATTAAACAAAGGCTTGTTTTATTAAAAGAATTAATGTCTGAAAGAGGCTC
>JAKIZN010000350.1 GCA_022708005.1 Bacteroidota bacterium
AAAAAGGAGCAATGCAAAAACTCAAAACGGTAAAAGCGGATTTATATTTAGAATCAAAAGACATTGTATTTCACTTGTCTGACCTGAAAACAGCCAAACCCAATATCAGCAACTTCAAAGACTTTAAAAGGACACTTTTAGAATGGGTTGCTATCTTTTTAGCCCAAAAGCCAAGTGCAAAAGTTTACACTTACATTGCTATACCCTACAATCCGTATCACCCCGAACCGTATCAGTGTTGGACACTAAAAGGAATGTTAGACTTGCCTCAAGAGTTGAAAGTTAGATGAGCACTTTAAAAAATTCAAGTAATGTCTATGAATAAAAATACACTTGAAGCCCACTTAGGTAAAGCCTTAGGAGAATATTATCAATCCAAATAATGCAATAAAAACTTTACTCTTGTCTATCCGCTGTTTCCCAGATGCCCTACACCTTTGAGGTGTAGGACATCTTAAAGCCTAACTTTTCTTTGCTGATACGCAATCAGACAGAGTTTCTAACGAATTATCTGGGTTTAATCCCCGCAACCGCGTTCAAGAATGCCAATGCAAAGAACTGCGCCGCTTTTATCTCACAAAATATTCTTGGGAACTTTTTAACTCAAGGTCTTTTATTTTTTTGTTGCTGATAGCTATCAAAAATGCGGCAGCAAGCCTTGCGTTTGTGATTAAAGGAATATTTTGGTCGATAGCCGCGCGGCGTATGGTATAATCGTTATCTATTTCGCTACTCGATAGATTTTTAGGCACGTTAATGACAAGTTCCACTATCCGCTTTTTAACAAGCTCAAGGCTCGACGGCGATTCTTGCTCGTCGGGCCACGCCACTGGAATAGCCGTTATCCCATTTTCCTTCAAAAACTTTGCTGTGCCTTTGGTCGCGTAAATCGTAAATCTCTGCTGCTGCAACATAAGAAGCGGTTCGACAAGCGAAATTTTTGACCTTACAGGACCGGACGAAACTAATATGCTTTTTTCTGGGATTCTATAGCCCACCGAAAGCATTGCCTTAATCATAGCATCGTCAAAATCAACTCCCAAGCACCCCACTTCACCCGTCGATGCCATTTCTACTCCGAGCACTGGGTCGGCTTTCGATAGCCTGCTAAATGAAAATTGAGAAGCCTTTATGCCAACGTGGTCAATCTCAAACATAGATGGCGGCATAGTATTAGGCATTCTGCCCAACATATAGGCAGTGGCAGACTCTATAAAATTATAATCCAATACTTTTGAAACAAACGGAAAACTTCGGCTAGCCCGCAAATTGCACTCTATCACCTTTATATCATTATTTTTTGCGAGCAACTGCAAGTTAAACTGTCCAGTAATTTTAAGTTCTTTAGCAATATTTTGTGCAATTTTTCTAATTCTGCGTATTGTTTCAAAATATAGCTTCTGTGGCGGGAAAACAAGCGTCGCGTCGCCTGAATGCACTCCAGCAAACTCAACATGCTCAGAAATTGCGTCGAACATCACTTCGCCGTTATTTGCTACGGCGTCATACTCTATTTCCTTAGCTCCTTCGATAAACTCGCTAACTACAACGGGATGAGTCTTGGATACATTTGCCGCTAACTGCAAAAAGTCCCTCAGCTCATCATTATTAGAAACTACGTTCATTGCTGAACCAGAAAGAACGTAAGATGGGCGAATCAGCACTGGATAGCCAACCTCCTGAACGAAATTTTCGACTTCTTCGAATGTTGAAAGTTGCTTCCACCGCGGCTGATCTATCTGCAAATGGTCTAACATTGCAGAAAATTTTTGTCTATCTTCTGCATGGTCAATGGAAATAGGCGATGTCCCCAATATTTTAACTCCAGCGTTGTGCAGCCTCATTGCCAAATTATTAGGTATCTGCCCGCCAACAGATACTATCACTCCTATCGGATTTTCTAGCTCAACAACGTCAAGAACTCGCTCAAATGTTAGCTCATCAAAATATAGCCTATCGCACATATCGTAATCGGTGCTAACAGTTTCTGGATTGTAATTTATCATTATTGCCTTATAGCCAAGCTTTCGCACTTCATTTACAGCGCTAACTGTGCACCAATCAAACTC
>JAKIZN010000351.1 GCA_022708005.1 Bacteroidota bacterium
TTGCATCAACCCCTTTGCCGTCGATTTTCCAAATTAATTTATCCGATATAGAGCCAGCTTTGTCTCTTGTCTTGATAAAGCTCTCAAAGTATTTAGCGGTGTAGTAAGCTCTTAATTTAGAAAGCAATAGGTTATCCATAGTAGTGCCGCGGGCAACTTGTAAGCTAAATCTTTCGTCATCTATATCAGCATCGGCAAATACAGCTTTGGGGCTTATAGATCTTGGGTCTGCATATCCAGTAATCGTAATTTGTATTTTTGATTCTTTCCTTTCGAGGCATTCGTCGCTTAGCCCAGCAACAACGTTGTATAGCGAAGCCGCCGCTTGGTCTAATGCGTTTTCTACTTCCTTTGAGAATAAGTCGTACTCTTCGCCGGGCTTTTCGATATACCGCGTGCTTTCGTCTATGCCGATTAAATTATATGCAAATTTGAGCCTTAACGCTTCTAAATTCTCGCGAGTGTTGGGCATATAATATCCCGATACGAAAAATGGCACTTTCACTTCAACCAAATCAAACTCATTTTGTGGTGAGAACTCAAACATAGTTTTGATAACTACAACCGACGAGTCAGAACATGGGGCATAGAAGTCCTTGATTTCAGTAAATTCGGGTCTGCAATCGTTGATATATTCAATTTTATAATTGCTATTTGGCACTAAACCAAACGAAAATATACCGCCTTCTCCAACCTTTCGAGTAGCTACTACTTCATCAGTTTCATCATATAAATTCACTATACCGGCAAGTGGAAAGTTTGGGAAGGTTGATACTATCAAGCATTCGAGCGAAACAGGTCCGCACAAATTAAAGGCATAGATATCTTTTCCACCGCAGCCGCCCACTCTATTTGACGAAACGAAAATCTTATCTTTAAAAATAGCGGGGCTCGTCTCGTCAGCTTCGGAATTAATTGGCATTGGCAAAAGTTTTGGGTTGCTCCAGCGTCCCGATCCGTTCGGGCTTGCCTTGATAATGTCGTAATCTCTACCTTTGCTATATCCTTGCGACGCGAAAAATAGCGAGCCATCTTCAGCGATAAATGGAGTTATTTCGTTTGCTTCCGTATTGATTTCGCTCAAATTGCGCGGCGCTGTCCAAGTGCCATCATAATTTCTAATTGATACATATAAATCGACTGCTCCTTTGCCGCCATCTCTATCTGAAGAAAATACAAGCACTTTGCCGTCTGGCGAAATTGCAGGGTGCGATTCAAAAGAGTGCGTATTTATTTCTTTAATCGGCTTTGGGTCAGTCCATTTGCCATTTATTTTTTCGGAGTGAAATACATTTCTATTTAAGTCTCCATTTTTAGTAACAGCGGCGAAAACAGTTTCTAAATTGCCACTCTTGGGGTTTATAGCAAAGACTGGCATAGCGGAATTTAGCAAGCTCAAAAACGTAAGCGAAGAATCTATTTGCGGGCGAGTAAATCTTCCATCGATAAACTCGGATTTATAAACTTTCTCCGATAGTTTTTTCTCTTTGTTTGAAACTGTATAATAAAATGAATTTTCATAGAAATATGGCGAATATTCATCATTTTCTGAATTGAAACCATTGCTTAAATTTCCGAATGCAGTTTTTTTAGGGCAACTGCTTTTTGTAGCACACCCGCTTAACACTATAGCAAATAATGCAATTATGATAGTCCATCTTTTCATTGCCGCACCTCGAATAATAGTCCTATTTATCTTATCGGCAATATTAGAGAAAATTTTATGCCAATAGCAAATATTTTTTATATATGGCAACTTTAAAGCAAAATAACGCAATAGAAAAAAATTAAAAAATAAAAACTTCTAAAAATTAATAATCGCATATTCCGTCTTTCATAAAATTGTATGTTGTTTTGTTTAAATAAAAATAGGAAAAATAGAATGGCTATCAAACTTGCTATTAATGGATTTGGCAGAATTGGCAGATTAGTTTTTCGCGAACTAATTAAAAGAAACGCCGATATAGAATTCGTCGGGATTAACGACCTTACAAGCGCTTCGACTTTGGCACACTTGTTAAAATATGACTCCGTTCCTGGATGAAGCCCCGCTCCGGCAGGTGGCG
>JAKIZN010000352.1 GCA_022708005.1 Bacteroidota bacterium
TTGAAAGATTATGCTAATGCCGCAAAAATTTATACGCCCGCAGAGGTGAACAACGCTATTGTCGCTCTATGCGATGCAGATTTCGAGCTAAAATCCTCTGGCGGCGATAATTTACTCACTATGCAAAACCTGCTAACGCGAATAGCCGAAGGCAGATAGGTATCATTATAGTCTTCACAACTTTATTGCACTAAAAAAAAGAGCTGCGACCAAGCCGCAACTCCTTTCAAAAATTTTAAGCCTATATTTGGCAATTAATTGATTTTTGGCGAACCTGAGCCAAATCCTTCAATTAAATTTTCCATTGGTCCATCAATATTGATATTGCCATAAGCCATTTCAAACTTATGTATGTTGTCGCCCAATGCTCTCAATAGTAGCTTCGCATGCTGTGGGGTCATTATAATTCTCGATAGCACTTTTGCTGTCGGCGTTCCGGGCAGCAAACGAGTAAAGTCAAATACAAATTCAGCAGGCGAGTGAGAAATAATAGCAAGGTTCGAGTAGATGCCTTCAGCTTCTTTTTCGCCTAATTCTACGTTGATTTGCTGCGGTTTATTTTCTTTTTTCTTATCCATTTCCATATTCCTTTTGATATTACTTGCTTAATTCATGATATTTCTTTTCGATTTCACTTAGCTTTTCGTTGTTTTTCATATCGCCATATATTTTCATCATACGAAGATAGTAAGTGAGTTTTTGTTCTTTGTCTAATGTTAATTCAATATTTTCTAACTTTGTGATGGTAGCTTGCAATTTAGTTTTGTCATCTGTAACTAAGTAAATATTTGCTATTTCGGATAAAACGTCCATATCGTTTCGGAATTTCTCGGTGTTCAAGCAGCGCTCAAAGTATTCTGCCGACTTTTGCAAAAATGGAGTATACGACGCAACATTTATTCTATATTTTGGATCCTTATCAAATTTTTCTTGTTCAGCGAGCTGCAGCAAGTGGGCTTTGTTTTTATAAGCCGAGCCGATATTACGCAAAGCATAGTCATAATTAGGATCAATTTTCAATGCTTTTTCATATTGCTCAATTGCTTTATCGTAATCGTTAAAACTCATATATAACGTGCCAAATTGCTCTAGATAGACTTTGTTGTCGGGTTCTTGCTTTGTTAAAGCTTCAATTTCTTTTATAGCTTCGTCCTTTTTGTCTAATTCAACATATAGACTTACCATTGACGTATTAGCTTCAGAGTTGTTCGGCTCAAGCATACAGAGCAATTTAATATATTTCAAAGCCTGCTCTTTGTCTTTTTCTTTATTGTAAAAAGTAGAAGCTAAAACACTAAAAGGAATAGTATTGATAGCAAATGCTTGCATTTTTTCGCCATCAGCCCAATCTCTTGGCGGGTTTATTCTCCAACCAACTACTTGCCAATCTTTGCCTGCTGGCTTTTCGGAAAAGAAAAATGAAGGCAAGCCCTTTATGGCATAAATGTCAGTCCGCGATGAGTCGCCTGTGCTTCTCATTGATGGCATTACTCTGCTTGGTTTCCCAAATTTTTTGAATAGCTCGCTTGTAGGCATATTAACATAAACGCCGTTCTTTTGTGCAAAGTCTAATTCTGGTTTTAAGTTATCCACAAATTTCATATATGCTTCTTTGGCGCCGTTTTCATCTTTTTTAGCTTCGTAAATACTTGCTTCGAGCATGAAAAAATCAACTATTCTTGGCATGTGGTACGAGCCAATTTGAGCTAGCGTCAGCGCTTTATCGAGATATTTTTCATCTTTCGTTTTGTTGTAATTTGAATAATTATTATAGCCGTCGTTGTATGCGTTTACCCACAACTGATTTCTTAAGCCCTGCTTTCTTTCTTTAACTAATTGGACGCTATCTTTCTCCATAATTTTCAAATAAGATTTGTGTGCGTTTTCGACGTCTCTTACTAATAAGTATGATTCTGTTAGCAAAATTTCAGCTTCCAAATTGTTTGGATTTTTTTGCAGTTCTAATTTGGCAAACTCGATTGCCTTATCGTAATCCTTGCTTTGATAAGCTACCTTAGCTGTTGTCATTTCACGTGAAGCACATTGAAACCCTTGCATCAAAAA
>JAKIZN010000353.1 GCA_022708005.1 Bacteroidota bacterium
CAATAAATATTTTTCTCAAATCGGCGATTCGCTTTTGAGTTTCTGGGATAGATACTTTGCTAATCCTATGAAGCAGCCTCAAGTTTTCTATAAAGCTATTGCCGAATGCTTCTTTGAGCAGATTTTCTATTTCGGCATTACCAATATCAGCATTGATAAAGCGAGCCAAAGCAAGAACATCATCATATAGCTTATATTTTGAAGCTTCTTCAAATACTTCATTAGCAAAAACTCTCGAAGGTTCGTCTACAAATATTTTTGCTGCCAATTCATCTATTTTCTCTTTTGAATACATCGCTGCCCCTTATTATTTATGTACTTAAAGACATAATTTCGGCAAATATATTTTCATACGGCAGCATTTGCGAGCTGTGGCAATGGCATATAGATTTAGCTAATTTTAATCCAAATAATGCAATAGAAGCTCTACCTGATTGCGCATCTGTAAGAAAAGATTAGATTTTAAGATGTCCTACACCTTTTGTCTGAATCATGATTAAAGGATTAACAAGATTATTTTCGACTATCAATTTTATTCTTTCTTATCCCGGTAATCATACAATCCTGAAAATCCTGATTCAGACTGTAATAACAGATGTCCTACACCTCGAAGGTGTAGGACATCTGGGAAATACGGGCGTTTTCACCTATTACCTTATAAGACAGCACCATTAATGCTGCTGCCCGAGCTACTTGCCCAAATTTCTAACTGCCCTTAAACTCATAAATTTTCTTTATAATTTCTTTGGCTGCAAAGTCTTTGGGCATTGGTGCATAAGAAGTTTCGTTATTGTGCCTATCTATGATAGTTATCGTGTTGTTATCGCCGCCAAAGCCGCTGTCCTTTTCATTTGCTTTGTTTGCAACTATTATATCGCAGTTTTTCTCAAATAGCTTTTTGCGAGCATTTTCAATGACGTTTTCCGACTCAAGTGCAAATCCAACTAATATTTGCCTATTTTTCTGGCGACCGAGTTCGGAGAGTATATCTTTAGTTTTCACTAATTCAATCTGAAAACTTTCGCCCAAGCCCTCTTTTTTCAACTTGCCAGAATGCGGCAATTTAGGCGTATAATCCGCAACCGCGGCAGCCATCACGACTATATCGGAAGTGGGAAATTCGCTCATTACATTTGAGAACATTTCATCAGCAGAAACGACGCTAATAGACGTTACACCTTCAGGAATTGCAAGATTGACAGGTCCAGAAATCAGCACAACCTCCGCTCCAGCTTCTTTTGCTGCCTTTGCGATAGCGTATCCCATTTTGCCCGTAGAGTGATTTGAAATAAACCTTACGTCATCTATCTTTTCGACTGTCGGACCCGCTGTAACTAAAACTTTTTTTCCTTTCAAATTGCATTCCCCGCTTGCAAGCTCGCTCTTCAGCCGCTCTAATTCCATTTCAGCAGACCACTTGTCTTTTTCTACCGATTCGCTCAAACTCTCACGTGGAGTGTCGAAAGGCGAATATGTTTCCTCGCTGCTTGTTTCGCCTCTGCTGCCAATGCTGCATAGTGATTTATTCACATATTCCATAATAACAGCAATGTCGGGCAGCCTGCCAGGACCGATAAGCCCGCTTGCAAGCTCGCCTTCTGCAGGCGGAATAAGCACCGCGCCGTAAGATTCCACCATTTTCGCATTATTTTGAGTAGCTGGATGCAGCCACATATCATAATCCATTGCTGGCGCTATAAGCAATGGCTTCCCCTTTGGCATAGCCATCGCAACGCAAGCAAGAGCCGTATCGCACTGCCCATGGGCTATTTTGGATAAAGTAGAAGCAGAGCAAGGTGCAATTAGCACCAAATCTGCCCAATGCGCAAGCTGCACATGCCACGCTCCGCTTGTTTGCCGAACTTCGTCAAACATTTCTACCACGACGTTCCTTTTGCTCAAGCTCTCAAGCGTCAAAGGAGCTATAAATTTGGTAGCCGCCGGGGTCATCACAACGCTAACTTCGGCGCCAGATTTCACTAACTCTCTAACTATAAGCGGCGATTTATAAGCCGCTATCGAGCCAGTGATGCCCAGAACAATTTTTTTTCCT
>JAKIZN010000354.1 GCA_022708005.1 Bacteroidota bacterium
AACAGAAGAGCTAAGCACTTTGCGTAAGTATGGCAGCAGGTTGCAAGGACACCCCGCATTAGACGAACAATTGCCGGGAATAGAGACAAGCTCTGGTTCGCTTGGGCAGGGAATTTCTGTTGCCGTTGGTATGGCTATGAGCGACAAACTCGTCGATAAAAATAAAAGCCGCGTATATTGCCTTACTGGCGACGGCGAACTCCAAGAAGGCATCTGCTGGGAGGCAGCTATGGCGGCAGCCCACTATAAGTTAGATAATCTTTGCTGGATTGTGGATAATAATGATTGCCAAATTGACGGCAGAGTGAAAGATGTGCTGTCGATTTATCCGTTAGCCGATAAGTTCCGCGCTTTTAATTTTGAAGTTGTTGAAATTGATGGGCATAATTTTGAGGAAATTCTTTCGGCTTATAATAAGTTCAAAGCAAACTGCGGCAGCGGAAAGCCATTTGTTATAATAGCTAATACTTTTATGGGCAAAGGGGTTTCATTTATGCAAGATAATTATAAATGGCACGGCAATCCGCCGAATGCCGAACAAGCTCAACAAGCACTATCGGAGCTATAGTCGAAATGCGTGGGTTATTTATTATGTTGCTTGTTGCTATGCTCGTGCTGTCTGTTGCTTGTGGCGAGAACAGTCGTTCGAAGCAAGCTGTTGCAGAAAAGCAGAGCGAACTACCGCCGCAAAGTAATATCAGCGAGTCAGAGGCAGAGGTTTCCACAGTTGATGATTCTGTTGTAAGTCATTATCAAAAAGTTAGCGAAAAAATGCTTTCTAATAGCTCATTGCGCTCGTCCAAGCCGACTTTAAGCCCGAAAGAGCTGGCGCCATTTCTTCCGTCTCAAATATTAAAGGCGAAGCGGGGCAATATTACCGAATACCGCAGCCAAGAAGGATATGCGTCTGCGTCTTCTACTTATGAACTGAATGGTAATGTATGCTTTGATATAACACTTTTCGATAATGGACCAGATGCGCCGCTATTCGATAAGTCTTTTTTTGAGCAGTTGCCGCAGGAAACAAATGTTAAGACAGTGCCAATTATCAAAAATGATGCTATTGGATATATGCTGATAAATGATTATTCTGGGCACAATCTGCTGAATGTGTTGTATAAAAATAGAATTTATATCACTATAAAAACATTTAGGGCAGCCGATAGCGAGATTAGTTTAGAGAAGATATTAAATAGCCTAAATATCCAAAGTTTGTTAAGTAAGTTAAATTAGAGTAGAATATAAAAATGAAGCAATTTGAAATAAAAGGTAAAAAGCCGACTCGTCAAGGATTTGGCGAAGGCTTGGTAGAACTTGGCGAGAAATTAGACAACGTGGTTGTCTTGGGCGGCGACATAACTGGCAGCGTGCTAACGTCGCTATTTCAAGAAAAGTTTCCCGATAGATTTTTTTCGATAGGCATAGCCGAACAAAATGCAACGGCAATTGCCGCGGGGCTGGCGCTATCTGGCAAAATAGCTTTTTTCGCAAGCTACAGCGCTTTTGCCGCATTTCGTAATGCAGATATGCTGCGGATTTCAGTGGCATACAATAATGCAAATGTAAAAATTGGTGGCGGGCATTCGGGCATCACCGTTGGACCAGACGGTGCAACCCATCAGGCGCTTGAAGAAATATCCTTGATTAGAACATTGCCCAATATAACTCTTGTGGTGCCAGCAGATTATGAACAAGCTAAAAAGGCAACAGTTGCAGTTGGCGAAATGGTCGGTCCTGCATTTATTCGCTTTGGACGTCCTGCTGTGCCAATGTTTACAGATAAAGATACTCCTTTCGAGATAGGCAAAGCAAATACTTTGATAGAGGGGAATGACGTTGCTATTATCGCTTGTGGGCTAATGGTATGGGAAGCCATCATTGCGGCTCAAGAGCTAAAGCAGAAGCGAGGAATTAGAGCGAGAGTCATTGATAGCCATACTATTAAGCCGATTGACGTTACTACCATAGTAGAAGCTGCTGCCGAATGCGGTTGCGTCGTTACTGCCGAAGACCATCAAGTCCATGGCGGGCTTGGCGGAGCTGTTGCGG
>JAKIZN010000355.1 GCA_022708005.1 Bacteroidota bacterium
CGAGCATATTTATATTATCTTGTAATTTTTTATGGTCGCCTTTGTAATTACCTTTCATTCTCGCTGTCAAATCGCCTGTCGACATAGCACCCAAAACAATTTCAGCTTCTGCGATTGGCTCGATAAGGGCGCTTAGCGTGTTGTTAAATCCATTTACTATTGTGCTATATTCGCCAAAATGCTTTGACGCATCTGCACGAGTGTTCAGCAGCCCATTAGTAGCGGCTTCTGTCAAAGTCGATACATCATCTGCAAGCAGTTCTATAGCTTCCATTAATTTGATGAATGACGGCACCATCTCGTCGTTAGCGCTTCGCTTCCCGTGGCTCTTTAGCTCAGATAGCTTATCGAGATTGCCAAGCGAAATGTCTTTTACTACCTCAAGCACAGCTTCCAAGCGAAACATTGTTTCATTTGTGGCGTTTTTGAGCTCATCCCAAATACCCTGATAATTCTGTGTAACTTTTACTGTGTAGTCATTGACGGAAATTTTCTGTAGAATATCGAGTAATTCACGAATCGGCGATTCTACTTGAACAACTATCTTATTTAAATTAGCTACTAGCTCTCGCCATACGCCCTCAAACTTGTCTGCTTTTCCGCGTACATCAAGCCTACCCATACCGATGCCATTGATTATAGTACCTATCTCATCATTCAACCCTTGCATATTGCCAATCAATTGATTTAGATTGTCCTTTAAGATATTGATTTCGCCTTTGACTTCCTGAGTGATCACTTCGGGAATAACACCATTTGATATTTTCTCGATATAGTCAGCAGATAGTTTTAGCGGATCTACTACGGAATCCAATGCAGCATTAATTCCAGCTATGATATTTTTATAAGCTCCTGTAAACTTACTGACATCGCCACGAACGTTAAGTTTCCCTTCCTGAGTGGCGTCTATAACCATGCCTAATTCGCTGACAACAAGAGAAAGGTTGTGCTGTATCATATCTATCCTTTCGTGAGCCATTGCTTGCTTGCCGGGGAAGCGTTTTAACTTAACAGATAAATCCCCATCGCCGTAAGATTTGACTACAGCTAACATTTCCAATATACTGTCTATATGATATTTTGCCCAAGCATTGACCGACATATTCATTTCGCGGTAAAAACCTGTAACACGATCTGTATTGAGCAATACATCTATTTCTCCGTTCTGATGGAGATTGCTAACTTTTTGCACCTCATGTAAGAAGTCGTTAAGGTTTGCTATTAGTTTATTGACGTTTAGTTTAACGTAATTGAAATCGCCTCTAAATTCTTCAGTTATGCTTTTAGATATGTCCCCATTAGCCACGCTGTCGATATATTGAGCTGCTAAATTTAGCGGGCTGACCACGGCGTCGAGCGTGTCGTTCATACCTTGCATAATTTTCTTGAAGTCGCCGTGGTGTTTATTAACATCGGAGCGGGTATTTAGCTTTCCTTCTACAGCGGCACTGCTCATCATATTTATATCGCCAACAAGCCCTCCAATTGCGTCTATGCATTGATTTAAATTATTTTTAATTTCATTAAAGTCGCCTTTATAGCCGTCGATAATCTTGGGCGGTATATCGCCTTTGGAAATTCGGTCTACGTATTCAGCTGCGACATTCAAGGGACGTATAATAGAATCAAGCGATAAATTAAGTCCATTAATCAAATCTTTAAATACTCCTTTGAAGTAGCTCGAGTCAGCTCTTACATCTAACTGCCCTTGCTCGCCAGCCCTATTTATTTTCTGAAGTTCATTGTTAAGGCTTTGAATTGTGGATTTAAGTGTGATAAAAGTATTTGCTAATTCGCCTACTTCGCCTTTCTGGTTTTCTTGTATATTATTTGAAAAATCACCATCAGCCATAGCAGACGCCACTTTGACAAGTTCGCCTATTGGCTTTTTGATTTTCCCTGCAAAGAAATTCAAAAGTATGATTGTTATTATTAGCAGAACGACGAAAATTCCAATTCCTAAATAAGAGTAAAATTCAGACTTTTTCACAAAAGCGTCAGTTTCGTTGTCGATTTGCTCATTTATTTCATCTATGTTGC
>JAKIZN010000356.1 GCA_022708005.1 Bacteroidota bacterium
ATTGAGGCGAATTTTAGTCGAGAGCCCAGAGCTAATGAAAGAATTAGAAGATAATGTTAGGCTGGCGCTAACTTCTAATCCTAATAATTTAAAAAACGAAGAGCCAGCCACAGACATCGAGCAAGAATAATTTGCTCATAGCGATTTATGCAATTAATTGTTGTGTATAACATTTATGAGTTGATATATGGATTTCAGCCAACTTGAAATAATGTCTCATAAAAGTATATTAGTTGAAACATTGATCAATTCGCCAGCTAAGTTGATACCATTAACGGGCAATTTAGGAATGAGCAATTCTATCACTAACAAGAATTTGCATAGACCTCAGCTTGCCCTTGCGGGCTTTGTGGAGCTTTTCAACCATAACCAAGTTCAAATTATAGGAAATACTGAATATTCGTATTTAAAAAGTCTATCAAAACAGCAACGAATTAGGTCTACATCGAATTTAGCTAAATTTGATGTGCCTTGCGTTATTATAACTAATAATAACCCAATTTTCCCAGAGTTTATTGAAGTGGCTGAGGAACATAATATTCCCGTGTTTACTACGCACTACGACACAACGAAGGCATTTTATTTGCTATCGGAGTTTTTGGACGATCAATTTTCGTCTCACGTAGTAATTCATGGCTCTTTTGTAGATGTATATGGGGTTGGGATGTTGTTCGTGGGTCGAAGCGGTATCGGTAAAAGTGAGATATCACTCGACTTGATCGAACGCGGGCATAGACTTGTTGCCGACGATGTTGTTATGTTCACTAAGAAACGAGAAACTGTGCTAATGGGTACTGGAACTAGCTTAGCGCAACATTTTATGGAAGTTCGCGGGCTTGGCATAATTGACATTAGACAAATGTTTGGCATTAGGGCTATTAGGTTCCAAAAGCGACTTGAAGTAATTGTCGAGCTCGAAGATTGGCAGCAAAATGAGGAATATACTCGAACAGGCTTAGATGAAACGTTTGCTGATCTAATGGGCGTAGAAATTTCGAGCATTAAGCTGCCTATATTCCCGGGTAAAAATATAACCGTAATAGCCGAAGTGATAGCGATTAATTATTTGCTTCGCACTTATGGCTATAACGCGGCTAAAGTTTTCTCTGGCAAACTTCAAGACGCAATCAAAAATCGAACTGCCGGTCCGCAAGTGAATTATCAAGATCGTCGCTTAATATCTTACTTTCAGGGTGATAACGAATAGTTACTAAAAAATAAATTTGGCATATTGCCGTTTAGCAATACAGAAACTATGTGTAAATTTTAGGATTATTATGAAAAAAATAGTTTATCTTTTGACTATATTTGTGGCTTTATTTGCATCGCAAATGCTGTCTTATGCTAACGAAAACGTTGTAGTTAAAGCTGATCCATCAAAATTATTGATCAAAAAAGGCGAAACCTTTGAAGTGAAGTTTACTATGACTTTCAAAGGGCAGTGGTATACTTATTCGATGCAAGAGATTATTGGTCCCGATGGGTTAGGACCAATGGCAACCTTTATCACCGCTGAACCAAGCGACTTAGTCGAAATAAGCGGAAAAGTCCGCGAGCCAAAACCCGGCAAAAAATTCGACAAAGCCTTTGAAATAGATATTTTATACCACAAAGGAACTGCCGTTTTCACTGTTCCTTTAAAAGCCAAAAAAGATTTAGAGTTTCCTAAAAGTAAAGTGAAAATTATCGCTAATATGCAGCTATGCGATGCCGAAAGGTGCTTGCCTCCCGAAGATTATATTGCAATAGTTTCGGGCAATGCTTACGCTGAAAAAAGCGATGAGACAGCTAAAGAAGTAGCTGAAGAAGCAGCGCAAGATACCGCTGCGATAAGCGAAGCTCCCACAGCTACCGTCGCAAGCGAGCCCCAAGAGGAAGTTCAGCCTGCCCCCGAAAAGCAAGAGCTTTCCGAATTAGAACAGAAGAAGGAGCAAGGCATATTATCTTTCTTATGGTTTTCTATGACAGCTGGAGCATTGGCATTGCTGACGCCTTGCGTATTCCCGATGGTGCCTATCACTGTGTCTT
>JAKIZN010000357.1 GCA_022708005.1 Bacteroidota bacterium
GGAGCTAATATATATCCGTAAAGCGTCATATATTTATCGACTTCCTGCCAATTATCGCCAAATAAATAGCCGAGATAAATCAATATCGAGTTCCAAAGTAGAGCGCTAACGAAGGATAGTACCATTGATTTTCTGAAAGATAGCATGCTCATACCCGCAAAAAATGCAATCACTGCCCTTGTTCCCGATAAAAATCTATTTACAACTATCAGCCAATAGCCCCATTTATTAAACCATGCCCCGACTTTATCGACGGCATTGCGAGATATAAACTTTACTTTGTTGGATTCGATTATCCTTACTTCAAACTTTTTGCCCAGCCAAAACATTACGGTAAAACCAATGGTAGAGCCAACTGTTGCGGCAATAAGTAATGGCAAAAAGTGAACATTTCCAGACGTTACCAGCGCTCCCATAAAAACAAGCAAAGCATCAGAAGGAGAAGGCGGAAATATGTTCTCTAAAAAAGTAATAAAACAAGCAAATAGCAACACCCAATACCAAGGAATGGCTTGGATGTAATGTATCATTATTTCGAGCATTATCAATATGCCAAATTAAATAATTACAAATATAAGCGAAATATAATTTATATTTGACCCAAATAATTCAATAGGCAATTATTTTTAATGCCAAATAATGCAATAGAAACTTTAACCTCAACCCCCCAGTCCCTTCTCCGGTGGAGAAGGGGAGCAAGACAAAGATGTCCTACATCTCGAAGGTGTAGGACATCTGGAAAACAGCGAATAGACAATGTAAAAGTTTTTATTAAATTATTGGGATTTATGCTTCACATTTGCTGTGTGGCTTACTTTCTCTTTTTCTTTTTAGGTGGTGGCGGCGGAGCGTTATCGTTTTGGCGGCAGCGGTTGGGTCGCTCCATAATATGCCTGCGAAGCTCATCGCTAAATTTCCTCTCGAATAAAATGTATTTGGCGAACTCTTCTTCGCTCAAAATTGACTGCATACCCTTCACTTTCTCGGTCATAGCTGAATAAAGTTCATCTTGCAATTTCAAAATCGCATCTGTCTTTTGCTTGATTTCCGATACTTTAGCAGTTTTAGCATCTAAGACTTGCCGTAACTCGTTGGTTGCATTATCGATTTGCTCACTTAATGACATTACTTTATTCTCGCTCGCGTTATACTTCACCAAGAATTTATCGGCTTTGTCTTCGCTAAGGTTCAATATTTCTAATAGTTTAACTTTCTTCATTGCCATTATTCTTTGAGTCGCCTTTTCGCTATTTACTGGCTGGGCAAAGGCATAGCTCGAAGTAAAGGCTATCATTAGAAAAAGCACAATGATGCTATTATATAATTTTTTCATTTGTTTCAATCGCCTCCAAAATATCTTGAAACTCATCTTCGGATAGTTTATTTATTTCATGCATTAGCGCTGCACTTGAATTAGCCGCATTGCCCCAAAATAATGCGGGCGAGCTATCGTATGCAGCATCGACAATAGTGTCGTATTCATTTTCCAAGTATTCGTTAATTTCCTTATCAGCCGGAAGCTTATCGTAATGGTGAAAGCCTTCGGTTGTAGGCTTCAAAGCATCAATAGAAGCATCTTCGGGATCATCTGTGATTTCATCTATCTGAAATTGCTCTATTTTAGCTATATTAGCTCTGTCTATCTGGACTTCTTTTTCCTTAAAAATATAAGGCATAAACATAATAAGGGTTATTGCGACAATGCCAACGCTTGGTAAAACGAGCTTGAGTATTGCCGAATAGCCGTAGTTCTTCTTGTCGTATTTCTCCATTTTCTTAAGAACTTTAACGGAAATATTGCGAGTATGTTCGCTCAACACCTTGTCGAAATCCATCGCTTCGAGCCTATCAAACAGTTTTTTACCTTCGGCAACTTCGCTAACGACATTGGGATAGTCGTTGTAGTGCAGTTCAAAGAAATCTTTATCGCTGCCGCCGAGCCTACCTAAGACATAATCTGGAAGCAACTCGTAAAGCTTCTTTTCCACATCAATATGTAAATTATTTTCCATTTATAAATCCTT